>JBJSXY010000001.1:0-5202 GCA_046086625.1 Pseudomonadota bacterium
AAGTATTCCCAGGACATGGACCCTCTACTTTGATAGGCAAAGAGAAACGAAACAATCCGTTTTTAACTTAGCTTTCCTGCTCTCGAATCACATCAACTGCTTTTTGGTACCAATTGATCTGATTCAAGTAGTCCCTGGGTAACATCTCCGAAATGGCTCTTTGGACGACGGGTTCGGGGGATGTAGATGCTTTTACAGCAACTGTGATTGCCTTAGAACGCTCCCTTTTTGTATCGATAGCCGTGAGATGTCGTTTTACTCTTAGGAAATATTTTAAACGGTTCTCAAATTTACGAGCATTGTAGAAAGTCCAATAGGGCAACTTCTTGGAGCGGCTCGACTTCTTTAAATCGAACAGAATCCATGCTGCATACGTAAATGCCTTCTCGGGATTTTTTAAATCTTGTTCTTGAACATTTTTAAATTCTTTTCTAAATCGACCATTTTGAATCCATTGTCTTCGAATCTGCAACAACCCAAGTTCTCCCGCTTTACCCATGGGTAAATTCTCTCGGAAGGAGGATTCTTGATGAGCAATAGCCACCAGAGTGAGAGGATCGACTTTGTACTGGTGAGCCGCCTTGGAAATAGCTCGTGCATAACTAGTGATTTTGTTCTGGGCTAAGCTCGGCTTCACCCATGAGATCGCACTGCTGATGGCTTCAACTGACATCCTATTATCTGAAATAGCTGCAGTTGTTGGGATTATAGTGAAAACCAAAAGAAGAAATTTGGATATTTTCATAGAAACTATTTCGCATTCCCCAGAGATAGAAGCGCTTCTGCTTCTTCACGAGCTTTTAATTGACTTGGGCAAAGAGATACCTTTCGTTTAAAAGGCACACCCGAAGAACTTTTTCCTTCAAAGTTCACTATTCGTTGAGTAGTTGATTTGGAGATGGCCTGTTCTTTTATGAAATCGAGAAAGGGATTGATGTCTGTCATCAGAGCTGTACTTCGCCCATTGGCTGATCCAAATGATGTAATACGATCCCCCACTTTGAATCCCGCTAAATCTGCAGGACTGCCAGGCTGTAGGGAGCTGATTCGGTTCTGGCTATCAAAACTAAGCCCGAGAGGTTTTACGTTTTCTTTGCAAAGCGCCATTGAAATTGCAAGCCATCCATTTTCAGATTTCACTTCCATGGGAACTAAGCTGGAAGCTTCCACAATTTCAGCTTTTATCTTTTCTTTTTCTCGTTTTGTTTTGAGCTTTGTCGGAAAGGATACACTCGGAAACTCAATTCTTTCTTTCAGTATTTTTCGAAATTCTCTCTCAATAGCGGTCCTTGTAGCTCCCGCTAGTAGATTTCCAGCATCCCCAGATAGTCGATTCCAGAATCCTCCCCAAGTACCGTGGTTGCCATGATTGGAATTGGGTTTTGACGATTCATTCTTCCAAGAAACCAGTGTTATACCTCGAACAGATACGTCCTCGAGTTCAGCTATTCCATCTTTAAGAGCATAAGAAATGTTGACTTGATAGGGTTCTAAATCTACTTCCCCGCCCTTGGGTTTAGTCGCCTTCGATAAAACACCAACACTGTCTGGATCCTTCGCGCCTAGACCAACTCGATTTTTTGCATTGATTTGAATAGAAACTCTTCCGTTCTCAAATTTGAACTGAATGGGATCTTTTTCATCAAAAATAACTGAAAGTCCAAGGGCTCCCACCGGCTGCCCCTTCTGACAAAAATCAATAAGGCTGGCTATGGTTGGACTACATAAGTAAGCTTGAAGCTCTGCTATTTTCATTTCTTTTCCAGCAAGCTCTTTAGATAGAGTTTTGGTTAAAAGATCTTGGTGAAAAATTCCCGTTGTTGCGATTTGATCTCTTAAAAAAAGCTCCGGTTTGGGACCACGCGACGCTGCTTCTTCTGTGTCGTATAGACGAAGTGAAATTCCCCCGCCTGCGCCCGACTTTGAACTAAATTTTGAGTCGAATGGGAGCTTCTCTGTCTCTGTAAAAACCTGGTGAATTTGCTTTTGAAGAGTATCCAGCTGCTCCGTTGCTTGTTGTAGGCCCGCCTCAATTTCTTCTTGCATCTTTTCTTGAAGATCCTTTTTTTCCTTTGGAAGTTCAGCCTGAATCTGGCCTGGTGCTTGCATCCTGGCTCGCCTATTCACTAGGTTCCTAATGACTCCAAAATTATTATCAACAGAGATCCGTCCTGGTTGGATTTCAGTATGCCCGGCAAACCGGCCGGGTTTAATCTTTTCTCCATCAAATTTAATTTCCTGCTGGAATCTACCTTGTACGTTTGCAGTGACTTCAGCTGTAACTCCTTTATTCCCAACAACCGGGTTAAAACTTCGACTTTTTGAAGTGCCTTTCAAATCAAAATTAAGATTAAGAGTAACGTCATCTTCACTGTCCTTTAAAGTGGAGGTAATATTGACTTGAATGGATGGAGTCACAAGCCTGCCATCTTTTCGGAATGGGGTTGTTTCGCTTTTAATAATTTGCATTTCTCGAATTAGAGCTTCAGAAACCGAAAATTCACCTACTTCTGAATGGGCAGAGGACACCCCAAAAGCCACGATGGCCAACCATAGAGGGTGTATTCCAAGTGAATTCATTGCTAAACCTCGATTAATGAGGTTTTTAAGCTGCAACCTCTATTCCAATTTTTTTAGGCTTAGGAGCGTTTTGAATTCAATAAGTGGGCGACTAAGACAGGTTCATATGCAAAAGAGGCGACTCGCATTTTCGCTAGTCCTCTCTTTGATTTCGTCTAAAGAAATTCCTTTAAGATTTGCAAGAACCTTGGCAGTTTCAGGCAAGAGAGAAGGTTCGTTTGGCTTGCCCCGGAAAGGCACAGGCGCTAAAAAAGGACAGTCGGTTTCAATCACCACTTGAGATAAATTCAAGCTCTTTGCCGCTTCTTTCAAATCGTGGGCCGTTTTAAAAGTAAGAATTCCAGAAAAAGAAATCATTAGGCCCAAATCAACTGCTTCTTTGGCCTGTTCCTTATTTCCCGTGAAACAGTGCATGACTCCCCCACGCGGACCTAAACCTACTTTTCTTAAGAGATCGTAAGTATCTTGAAAAGCATCTCGGCAATGAATAATCACTGGCAAATTCCATTTTTTCGCAAAAATTAACTGCTCTTCAAAACACTGCAGCTGTGGGTCTCTGTCAGAGTGATTGTAATAAAAATCGAGCCCCATCTCACCGAGTGCCACACATTTTTTATTCTTCTTCGAAAGCTCAAAAGCAGACTCAAATCGGCTCTTGCACTCAAGCCAATCTTTAGCTTCATGAGGATGAAGCCCCAAGGAGTACCACACATTCTCCCGAGATTCTGCCAAGAGGCGATTGGATTCCCAGCTTTTCTCATCTACTGAGACAGTCACCATTTTTTCAATTTGAGATTTCTGGGCCCGGTCGAGCACTTCCGACAAACTGGAATGCTCCAGCATAGCTAAGTGGGCATGCGTGTCGAAAAAACCTCTCATGCTTTTATTTCCAATCGGGGAAAAAGAGGGGTTGGTTTTTCCACTTTGATTTCATGAGGACCTTGACCCCAACCCGATTTTTGAAGAAGAGGAGCATCCCCGGAAAAACTCTCAGAAGCTCCCAAAGTTTTAAGTGCTTTTCGCGCGCTTGTGGGAATAAAGGGAAGAAGAAATAAAGAAGCTACTCGAAGAGCTTCGTGACATTGGAATAATACTTTTTGGAGCTTTTCTTTGTCAGCTGGATCTGAAGACTTAGCGAGAGTCCAAGGGGCCTGTGAATCAATATACCGATTCACTGAAGCTATCATTTTCCAAACCGCTTCCAGAGCTTTTTGAAATCCATACCCCTGCATTTCGTTGTGATACGCCGGAATCGCTTCCCCAACAGCATCTTTGGGTTCGCCAGGTTCCAATAAGATTTTCGAAACTGAAACGGCGCCTTCCCCGCAGTATTTAAGAATCATGGAGCAAACTCGACTGATGCAATTTCCATAATCATTTGCAAGATCCGAATTGATTCGTTGGATCATCACTTCTTTCGTATATTCCCCATCTAAACCGAAAACGAATTCCCGAAACAGGAAATAGCGCATGCCATCGACCCCTACTTCTTCGGCAAGCGCCATGGGGTCGATTGCATTTCCTAGGGACTTACTGATTTTTCGATTGGAATCGGTCAACCAGCCATGGGCGACGATTTGTTTGGGAAGCGGCAATCCCAACGCCATCAGAAAAGTGGGCCAATACACAGCATGAAACCGCAAAATATCTTTTCCCACTAAATGAACTGCATTCGGCCAAAACTGCGCCACTTTGGGATTGTTTTCTAGGGGCCCTAATGCCGATAAATAATTAGTAAGCGCATCAAACCAAACATAAACCTTATGTTCCTTCGTGGCTTTCTTTCCACCTGGATCCTGAGGCATTGGGATACCCCATTGAATGGTAGTTCGGCTGACACTGATGTCTTTTAATCCTTGCTTAATAAACCCCAACACTTCGTTTTTTCGGCTCTCGGGATAAATAAAGCCGGGGTGTCGTTCAATGTGATCCAGAAGTTTTTTCTCATAAGCCGACATTTTAAAAAAGTAACTTTCCTCTTTAAGCTTCTCTACAGGACGCCCACAATCGGCACACCTTCCGCCTTCAGCTTGGGTCTCTGTCCAGTAAGTTTCGCACGGAACGCAATAAAGACCCTCGTATTCGGCCAAATAAATATCGCCAGTCTTCATGAGCTTTTCGATGTAATGAGTGACTACTTTTTTATGGCGTTCTTCAGTGGTTCGAATGAAATCACTATATCGAATGCCATACTGGTGCCACGCACTTTTGTAGCGTTCTACTACGCGATCGGCTAGGGCTTGCGGAGTTTCGCCAGTTTCTCGCGCCTTCTTCTCGCACTTTTGTCCATGTTCATCGGTACCCGTTAAAAACCAAACCTCTTCGCCAATCAGCCGATGATAGTTTGCTAAAATATCGGCGGCTACTGTTGTATAAAGATGCCCAATATGGGGGGCATCGGTGACATAGTAAATCGGGGTCGTAATGTAATAACTTTTTTTCATAATTAAAATTCCTGACGTATCAAGCTTTCTACTAGAAGTCCCACACTCGCATTAGACTTAAGCTTTCCTTCAAGCTCTACCATTTTTTGATATTTATAGGTGCACTCTTGAGGAGATAGATTTTTAAATAATTCCCCTCTCGGCTCGCTCACAGCCCGTCCCCGGAGAGCGGTTTGTA
>JBJSXY010000002.1:0-5662 GCA_046086625.1 Pseudomonadota bacterium
CCCACCCAGCTCCCGAGCATTCAGGTCGCATCTACTGGACCTATCGATGTGAATCAGATCGATTTAGGCATCGAGTTTAGTTTTAGATTTCTCAATTCTCCTGCTAATAAAACGGCCGCAGGAGAAAGGATTCACAAAACGGTAAGTGAGTTGGCCAAAGCATTTGGAGCTACTGAAGTTCGAGATGTTGAAGATCCATTAGCTCATGGTCATGGACTTGGTTTGAAGTTTTTAATGGTGGATGAGAATGGAAAAAAATGGCGAGTTGAGTGGGATGGGGTCCAAAGATATTATCGTCAGGGCAGGCCCTATGCTTCGCAGGGGGGCCACATCGAGATTCCTTCGCCCAAAGCGGCTCCGCAGGACATGACTCAAATAAAAGCATTGTATGAAACAAACCGAGCTTTGGGGCAGGTTCCCTCCAGGGCCGCCGGAGGAGCCCACATCAACATTGACCTCAAGCCCTTTTTTAGCCTTCCTGAAAAAGAGGGGGCACGAAAATTTGTCGATTTTTTGAGTTACTTTGAAAACAACCGAGAAATGATCCAGTTTTTGTGGCAACACCCATATCGAACGGCCGCCGCTTTTCCATTGGAAATGTCGCCCGGGCTAAAAGATAAGTTGAATCAATTCTCTGGAAATTGGGATGAGCTTGCGCGAGTGCTCTATGAAGAGCGATATTTCAATCCCTACATCAGTCGAAAGCCTGGGTATACCCAGCTCAATGCAACGGCTCTGATGTCGGCGTTAGTTCCCGAAGATTACCGTAATGTGATTGACATCAAAAACCCCACAACGGAATGGTTTCCTGCTTTTGGCGGAAAGGGAACAGATCGGGTTGAGCTTCGGTTGTTCGATGCTCCTCCAGATGAATATCTGGCGGCACTTCAAATCAAGTACATTCGGGCGTTACTTAACAAAAGCATGAATGCTTCGGGTAATCTCGCCATTCAAAAAAAATATGGAGGTCAAGATTTCTTGAAATGGAAGGAAGATGCTGAAACATTTTCAGATGCGGCGAAAGACCATTTGAGAGATTTGGGCCTTGATCCGAAAGAGTTTTTGCCATTATTAGTGGATGCGCATCAAGTCCAACAAGTCGAACTTCCCAAAGCGAAAACCCTCATTGAGCACCCCGAGTTTCTCCCGCTTCAGGACGAACGATGGAATCCATCCCGGATTAGTCAATAACGGCAGACAAAAATATTTTATATTGCGTAGTTTTATTCTTGCTCTTTAGGATCACCACACGTAAAAACGAGTTCTAATCTAAGGAAAATAAATGGGTGGGGGAATCCAAACTTTTCTTTTTTTGTTGTTTTTAAGTTCGTTGGCATTTGCGAAAGAAAACCTGCCGCCTCCGCTTAAAAAGATTCCAGAACTGAAACAGATCCAAGACCCTCTCATGGAAAAGGCCTGGCACCTAAAGAACATTAAAGCGCCCGAAGCTTGGAAAGTGAGCAAAGGCAATCCAGATGTCACACTGGCGGTCATTGATAGCGGGGTTAATTACAACCACCCTGAGCTGATTCATCGAATTAAGCGAAAGGTCACTGAGTGGCCAGCAAATGGAATGGACGATGACAACAATCGATTTGTTGATGATGTGATTGGATGGGATTTTGTCCGAGGACTGCACTTGCCCATGGATCGAACAGGACACGGAACAGCGATGGCCGCCATTATGGCCGGCACGTTAGAAAACGGGGAGGGAGCTGCAGGCGTTTGTCCCCAATGCTCCGTTTTGCCCATTCGGTTTATCAACTGGGAGGGCCTAGGCGATACTGAAGATGCTATTGATGGAATCTATTATGCGGTCTCTGAAGGGGCTTCCGTTATTAATATTTCTTTTGCTGGAGAGGGATATGACCGAGATTTGTTAACTGCCATAAGATATGCTGCCAAGCACGACGTCGTTGTGGTTGTGGCTTCTGGTAATGACGGGGAAAACTTGAATGACTCTTCGGTTTATCCCGCCAAGTTCTCAGAAGACAACATGCTCACGGTGACTGGTACGGATAATGATAATCAAGTTTTTGATGGAGCAAATTGGAGCTCAAAATACGTTTCTCTTGGAGCTCCGGGCGATGAAGTTGTTCAGCCTTGGTTTCAAAAATGGGATGTTGGGAGTGGGACCTCGCAAGCCACTGCAGTGGTTGCAGGGGCTGTGGGCCTCATTCGATCCATTGCACCCGATCTCAAAGCATCCGATGTCGTTTCTTTAATTAAAGCCACAGTTCAAGTTTATCCACATCTGGAAAAAAAAATAATGACGAGTGGTATTTTGGACGTGGAACAAGCAGCCCAATGCGCGAGTCACCAAGCACATCCCTGCCTTCGTTAAGTTGACAAGGTTCGCTAGCAATACCAAAATCTTCAAGAGTTTAAATGCCCTCGTGGGAGAATAAGACTATGATCGAAGTTCGAAATCTTACTAAAAAATACGGTGATCGCACCGCCATTAACCAGCTAAGTTTTTCCGTTGCTCGAGGAGAAATATTGGGATTTTTAGGTCAGAACGGCGCAGGAAAAACGACTACGATGAAGATTTTGACCGGATTTATGCCGGCCACGAGTGGTTCCGCCTCTATTGCGGGCTTTGATGTCCTTGAAAACCCATATGAAGTGAAGAAAAAAATTGGTTATTTGCCCGAAACACCCCCCATCTACCCAGAACTTCTAGTTCTTGAATACTTATCTTTTGTTGCCGATCTTCGAGGGGTGCCCAAAGACGAAAAAAGTAAAAAAATAGATAAAGTAATAGAGCTTTGCCACTTAGGAGAAGTGCGTCGTCGCCTCATAGGAAATTTATCAAAGGGATATAGACAAAGAGTAGGGCTTGCCCAAGCGCTGATTCATGATCCGGAAGTACTTATCTTAGATGAGCCCACGGTTGGTTTGGATCCCAAACAGGTAAACGAAGCACGAGGCCTTATTAAAAGTCTTCGCGGTGAGAAAACCGTCATTTACAGCACGCACATTCTTTCAGAAGTAGCGGCAACGTGTGATCGTATTATTGTGATTGATCGTGGAAATATAGTGGCTCAAGAAGCGCTAAATCCCATGGGGGTAACGGGGGCAGTAGTTAAAACCGAAATTATTGTTAGAAAAGTAGGGGAGGATCTCCGAAAGAAATTAGCGTCTGTATCTGGAGTGAAAGAAGTGCAAATTACTTCTAATGGAATGAATCGACTCGTTGTGGAATCCGAAGCAAGCGAAGATGTGATTGCTGAAGTTTCCAAAGTGGTAGTGGAAAGCCAGGCAGGACTGATTCGTATGTCCCCTGTGCAGCAAGCCCTTGAAGAATATTACTTAACCCTTATCACCGGGAAAGGAGGACCCAGAGTATGAAAGGTGCCCGCGCTATTCTAAAAAAGGAATTGAGAAGCTATTTTTATTCTCCCGTTGCCTATGTCATCTTGGGGGTTTTTCTCTTCATCATGGGCGTTATCTTTGCAAAATTTGTGGATATCTACCAGCGCTTCAACACCGTTCAAAGGTTTGGGGGAGCTCAAGGAATTACTCTCGATAAATTAGCTACGTATCTTTACCAAAACATGGCTTTTATTCTTTGTTTTGTAACCCCCTTTTTAACCATGCGGCTATATGCAGAAGAAAAGAGGCAACATACGTTAGAGCTTCTCTTCACTGCGCCCCTAAAAAAATTTGAAATAGTGTTGGGTAAATTTTTGGCGGCCTACTCTTTGATGATTTTCATGGTCATTGTGTCGTTTATTTATGTTCTTTTTATGATCCTATGGGGAAACCCAGAGCTTCCCATTATTGGAACAACCTATTTAGGATTACTCCTAGCTTTAGCCTGCTATGTCTCTCTGGGGGGGCTCATTTCGGCGATGACCAATAGCCAAGCAATAGCCGCGGTATGGACCTTTATTGCACTTCTTCTTCTTTGGCTTCTTCAATCATTGGGTCAGGGAATTTCCGCTAAAACAGGTTTCATCGAGTGGGGGCCTTTGCTCGTATTTCTTTCTCCTCTCGGGCATTTTAATAGTTTTTCTGAGGGGCTCATTCATTTAAAAGACATCATCTACTTTCTGAGCTTCACTGCAGTGTCCCTTTATTTCACTTACTGTGTTGTTGAGAGCAATCGGTGGAGGTAAAGAAAAATGAATAAGGAAAAAACATTTTATCCGACGTTATTGGGCGCATTAGTAGTGGGCCTATTTGGATTGGTCGCGCTCTATTTGGCCCCGGAGATTTCCCTCTTGTATCAGATTTTTGGGGGGCTTTTTCTGGCGCTTTCTCTCGCCCATTTTATCCTAAACATTTCAAGCTACAAAAATCTCTTTAAACGACGAACGACGCAGCTGGGCCTTCAGGCGGTTACCAATGCTGTTTTGGTGCTCGCTATTATTGTCGTCCTCAATCTCATAGTCGGAAACTACGATATTAAGAAGGACATTACAAAAAACAAGATTCATACTTTGTCCGAGCAATCTATAAAAGTTTTGGACGGGCTTTCAAGCGAGATTTACATCAAGGCTTTTGTGAATCCGACGCAAGTACAAGAGTTTGAAAATATTTTTTCAAAATACACCTATCAATCAAAAAAGCTCAAACGAGAGTTTATAGATGTGGATAAAGATCCCTTGGCTGTACAAAAATACAGTATCCGAACGGCTGGAACCGTTGTGATTGAGAGTGGAGATCGGAGTGCACGAGTCGAAAACTTGTCGGGTCCTGACGATCCAAAATTAGAAGAAAAGCTCACGAATGCCATTATTTCTGTAACAAAAGGCGGAAAGAAAAAGCTCTATTCATTATCTGGACATGGCGAACGGCTTTTATCCGACGCGGGCCGAGAAGGCTTTTCAGAGATGAAGGCTGCACTTGAGAATGGACGGTATCAAGTTGAAGAAATAAGCCTCTTAGAAAAAGGAGAAGTGCCATCTGATGCCGAAATTCTTATGGTGGCAGGCCCAAAAACTGAATTTATGCCACACGAGTACCAAGCCCTGGAAAAGTTTTTGCGTGCTGGTGGCAAAATGCTTTTTATGGTGGAGCCAAACTCTCCAAAATCTGTGCGTGAGTTTCTGTTAAAGTTTGGTGTCGATTGGAAACCCCAGAAAGTGATATTAGAGACGAACACCCTCCAGCAATTGGCCGGAGGAAACCCATTAACTCCCATTATCAACAATTACGATAGAAGCCACGAAATCACTCGAGACTCTAAACAACTCACTTTATTTCCTGTTTCTACTCCCGTTGAGAAATTAGAGAAAACTCCTGAAGGGGTGACAGCTACTAGCCTTTTCTCATCAAGCGCTCGAAGTCTTGAGACAGATCTGCAAGGAGATAAAGTTAAGGTAAATCAAGCGACTGATAAAAAGGGCCCTCTTTCCCTTGCGGTTGCTGTGAGTGCGCCCTTAAAAAAGGAAGACGAGTCTGAAAAGACTTCCGAGTTACGCTTGGTTGTGGTGGGAGATTCGGATTTTGCGACTAATCAAGCGCGCCAGTTTGGGATGAATGCCGACCTTTTTCAAAATATGTTGAGCTGGCTAGCTCAAGAAGAGGATCTCATTGCTATTCGTCCAAAAAGCACTTCCGAAAGCCAATTTGATATCACTGAGCAAAGAAGTCGAATTATCAATTTGGCCTCAATTGTCATTGCGCCATTGTTTATGTTTGTTTTTGGAATATC
>JBJSXY010000003.1:0-3726 GCA_046086625.1 Pseudomonadota bacterium
CGAGTTTTTGGTCGCGACCTCAATCCGCAAGACTCATGACATCGTGTTATAATAAAAATCTATGAGCGTGTCTGATCACGATCCAAATACCGCGTATTTTCTTGGAGTGGAAGGCGAACAAACAGGGCCCTACTCTCAGGCAGATTTAGCTGGTCAGATTAGCCAGGGAAATTTGTCACCTGAAACTTTAGTATGGTGGGAGGGCCAAACCGACTGGGAGCGAATTGCCGATATTCCCAGATTCAAGGCTCTATTCGAAACACAAAAAAGAAATCCGCCCGCACCGACACCTACTCCTGCTCCCCCTGCCACAAAACTCAAACTAGACGATTTTACTGTTGGTGGATCCCATCCATCGTTGGAATGGGTGGCCACTTTTGCCAAATCGGGAAAAGAACCGATGCCTGTTTATGATGGACGGGAAAGTTATTTCAAACATGACAAAGTTATTCCTGTAAAAACTGCGACGATAGGTCTTGCTCTTTGCCTGGTGGGTTTTGGTGTATGGGTGGCGCTTAAATTTTCAGCTCCTGCTCAACCAAAATCAGAAAAAAAGGCCGTATCTCCCAGAGACCAAGACCTCCAGAAGCGTAAAAAGATTTTATCTCAGGCAAGCAGCCAGCTTCTTTTGAATCCAACCACCTCTATTCAACAGCTTAATGATCTTATCAAGCAGAACGTCAAAGATGCTGAAGGTAAAGAAGCAGCAGAGATACTTTTAAATTATTACCGTCAGAATAAACAAATCGAACCTGCTGGTGAATTACTGATAAAGTTAGAACGTTACGCAGAAGCCGCCAATCTATTTGCTTCGGATTCAAGATTCATTTCCCAAACAGAGGCTGCCCTATTTAAAGCCTTTCAAAACAGCTCGGGAAAAGAAAGTGCCGATTTTCTGAATAATGACATCAAACTGCTCATCAAGCCTCTTAACAATCTAGTTTTAGCTAAGGAGCGAATTGGACTTTTCGAAAAAAACTTTCCAGGCCTGACCCACCCCTTTGGTTATTACCAACTACCTGTAGATCAACAAATTACAAATATCTTCATGAGATTATCTTCAACATTTGTAGACATGTTAACCTCGCATATCTCACAAGAGTTTCCTCAAATTACATTGGCGACCCGACCCATCGTGGAGATAAAAAGAAATTCCTCTGGAAGCCTAAGAATCATTGGACGGTATAATGGGGATCTGATTCTTCGTACCGACCGGATGAAGGGAATTTTCTTTTTGTACTGGTTAATCGATAACCAATGGTTATTGGTGGACACTAATCTGACAACGGATAGACAACGCTTTGCGGCTGCCACTCGAAAAAAATATGAAGGTTCCGTTTCTCAACCCAGCGAAATGCTGAAGTATTTAGAACAGGAATTTCAAAGACTGTATCCAAAACAAGGCCTTCACGAAACAGTATCAACTGAAAGTAAGACATCGAAGTCTCCCCTCTCGGATTAATTTATATTAATCATGCTTAATTCACTCTACGAATTCATAGATACGCTCTGGCAGAGACTTTCAAGTTTAATCTTTGTTCGATTTGGTTTTGACATTCCTGTTGACTCCCTTTTTGAAGAAAAAAAATCTAGACGCCTAGTATTTTGCCTCACCCATGGTGGTCTCATTGAGTGGTTGATTCTTTCGAGTTGGTGTAGAAAAAATGGCCTGGGAGCAATTTTAGTAGCCAATAGAAAAAAAATTCTGCTCCTCTCAAAGCCCCTTTACTTTTTCAAGATCGTTTTTACGAAACGAAACTATATAGACTTCTTTTGCTCAGAAGAACAAGGCCCACGGCTGATATTTTGTCCCCCGGGAGAAAGAAAAGAGTTATTTAAACCAACTGAAACAGAAAAGCTCATTGCAGGTCTTTATAGTTTTGAAAAGCAGCAATCAGAGGATCTCCGCTTTGTATTTGTACCGGTCTTTATTTGTTGGAGAAAGCACCTGCGAGGACAAACTCGCCAGCTTAGCGAATATGTACTCGGGTTAAGCTCGAGGCCCAATTTCATTGGGAAACTATGGTACTTGGCAAGAAAGAGAACTGACAGCACCGTAAAATCACTTAGCCCCGTTCTCTTTTCAACCCCCGAACCTGCAGATATTTCAGACGACATTGATGGGGTCGATGCCACTCGGATGGCCAGAATGGTTCGTCGCAAAATTTTGGTTGAAGTAAGCCAGGAAATGAGAGTCGTGTTAGGACCCAGATACTTCTCTCCCTACCTCATCAAAGAAAACATCATGCGCGACCCCCAACTTCTTCAATTGGTGGACCAGATTTCAAAGGAAAAAACCGTAGATAAAAAACGGGTTTTAGGCCAAGCATACACATTTTTGACTGAAATAGCGGCTAACTACACATTTCGATTTGTGGAGGTAATGTATGGAATTCTCACTTGGCTTTTTGGGAAGATCTTCGAGGATGTGGTTGTTGACCAAAATCAGGTTCAAGCTTTACGAGAAACTTTAAAAACGCGGTCGGTAGTTTTTGTTTCCTGCCACCGAAGCCATTTAGACTACATGGTTGTACCCGGTGTCCTTTTTATTCAGGATATTGTGACCCCTCATATTGCGGCCGGAGTAAACTTAGCGTTTTGGCCGGTAGGACCCTTTCTTAGAATGGGCGGTGCCTTTTTTATCCGCCGAACCTTTAGGGGCGAACCTCTTTACGCTCTCTGTCTCCAAAAATATATTGATTGGCTCCTTAAGAATAGAATCAATATCAAATTTTTCATCGAAGGCACTCGAAGTCGAACTGGAAAAATGCTGCCCCCAGCCTATGGTCTTTTAAAAATGGTTTTAAATTCTTTTCAGCAGGGCCAAATCGACGATTTAGCATTAGTTCCCATTTCCATTTCTTATGATGAGGTTCTTGAAGAAAGATCCTATGGGAATGAACTCGCTGGAGCACAAAAGGAAAAAGAGTCAGCTAAAGGACTCATTCAATCACGAAAGCTCTTCCAAAGAAATATTGGTAAGGTTTATGTGCGATTTGCTCCGGGAATCTCGGTTAAAAGTGAATCACAAATCGGTTCTTCGCTGGGGCTAGACACCACTCTCATGCTTCAAAAGCTTGCATTTCAAATCTGTAAATCCATTAATGACGTCACTCCAGTAACTGCCAAATCGATTTTAGCGAGCATTCTCTTATCTCACGATAAAAAATCACTTAGTTTGGAGGAGATTCTAAGGGCCTCCGAAATGCTCGGAACTTATGCCCATTGGTCACATACTGAGCTCAGTTGCGGAAAAGATCCCGACTCTCTAAAGGCCGCTGTTGAGAGCCACGTTAAGAAATTGCTCGGCAATCAGACCCTGAATTCAGAGGCTGTTGTTCCTGTGCGCTTTCATTTAGAAGAACGCAAGCGCATCAACATGATCTTCTATAAAAACAATGCCATTCACTGTTTTGTTATTCCGAGTATTACCTTCATAGCAATGACCCGAGCAACAGCTGAAGATCCTTCTCTGGATAAATCCTTGAGAGATCGTTTAATCTTGAAACATGCTTTTGCGATGAGAAATATTTTCAAGTTTGAGTTCTTTTTTAGTCCCTCGAGCGTCTTTCGGGATGAAATAATGAGAACAATCGATTTCTTTTCTAAATTTAATTGCTCAGAGGATTCTTCGATTTTTTTGCGGCTCAATCAGGATCTCATTCAGAGTTATCTCATTGCATTTGAAATGGTGGAAAAGGAAAGCCCCGGAGATCAAGATCTGAA
>JBJSXY010000004.1:0-3841 GCA_046086625.1 Pseudomonadota bacterium
CTCAAGTGGCACTCAGAGCTTCTCGGTTAGGCGTGAAAACCGATCGAATTCTTTTCGTCTCCGAGACTTCACTTGAGTCCATCTTGTCTCATATTGAAAAAACAAATCCCCAAATTTTAATCCTAGACTCTGTTCAAACCATTCACAGCCAAGAAATGGAGTCACAACCTGGAAGCGTTGGACAGCTTAGAGAATGTTCAAACGCTATTATCGCCACTTGTAAGGGACGAAACATGGCCGCGTTTTTAGTTGGTCATGTCACTAAAGAGGGATCCATTGCGGGACCCAAAGTATTAGAACACATGGTGGATGTGGTGCTTTATTTTGAGGGAACTTCGTCTCAAAATTTTAGAATTTTACGTTCTAATAAAAATCGTTTTGGGTCCACGCATGAAATTGGCGTTTTTGAAATGGGCGGCAATGGAATGCGCCAAGTAGCCAACCCTTCCGAGCTTTTTTTGTCAGAGAGGCCGCAGACCATCCCTGGCTCTGGCATTGTTGCTAGCGTTGAAGGGAGTCGACCCATCCTGGTGGAAGTCCAAGCACTTGTTTCTCATAGTGCACTTGCCATGCCCCGCCGAACCGCGCTGGGAATCGACCAAAATCGACTTTGTCTTCTCGTTGCCATTCTTGAAAAACGTGGCGGGTACCGCCTCTATGATCAAGACGTCTATCTTAATATTGCTGGAGGAATACGAATCAATGAAACTGCCACTGACTTAGGTGTCGTCGCAGCTCTCATATCTAGCGAGTCTGGAAAAGCCATTAATCCCAAAACGGTTTTCTTTGGAGAAGTGGGTTTAGGCGGCGAGGTTAGAAGCGTTCCAAAAGCAGCGATTCGTTTAAAGGAAGCTCAAAGAATCGGACTTAAACAAGCTTATGTCCCCATAAAAGTTGCCAAAGAAGTATCCAAGGAGTTTCCCCAGATGGACATCGTGGGTATCGAACACGTTCGACAATTAAACCAACACCTTTAAAGCCCGAATTGCTTTTTCCCACTGCTGAGATTTTTCTTTCCTTACTTTAGAAGACATTTGAGGATTAAACGTTCTATCTGTTTTCCACTTTTTAGTAATTTCTTGAATGTCGCTCCAAAAGCCAATTCCCAAGCCGGCTTGAAGAGCGGCACCCAATGCCGTTGTCTCAATTATTTGAGATCGAATCACAGGGATCTGAGAAAGATCTGCTTGAAACTGCATCAGAAACGCATTTTCAGAAGCTCCTCCATCCACTTTCAGAGGAGAAAGTTTCTTCTGAAAATCTTTTTTCATTGCTGAAAGAAGTTCGTTTACTTGGAATGCAACTCCCTCCAACGTAGCTCGGGCAATGTGAGCCGGAGTAGTGCCTCTGGTGAGACCCGTGAGAAGTCCAGTCGCCCCAGGTATCCAATGTGGGGCACCCATGCCGGAAAGGGCCGGAACAAAAAGAACGCCTGCACTATCGGAAACCGAAGTAGCCAAAGCCTCAACTTCTTGCGAAGCATCTAGAAGGCCGAGGCCCTCTTTAAGCCATTGAACTGCAGCCCCCGCAATAAAGGCACTTCCTTCAAGACCATAAGTCACTTTGTCTTTGAGTTTCCAACTCACTGTAGTGAGCATTCCATGTTTAGAGAAAACGGGGATGCTTCCCGTATTTACCAGGGCAAAAGCCCCGGTTCCGTAAGTACATTTAGCGCTGCCTTTTTCAAAGCAAGCTTGCCCAAAAAGAGCTGCTTGTTGATCTCCCGCGATCCCACTAACGGGAATTCCATTGGGAAGGGAGCCAAAATTTCGTGTTTTTCCATAAAGAACTGCGGAGCCACAAATTTCTGGAAGAATGTTTCTGGGAACTTTAAAGAGCTTTAGTAAATCGTCGTCCCACTCACAACTTTTTAAATCCATGAGAAGAGTCCGACTCGCATTTGACACGTCTGTTTTGTGCTCCCCAGACATCCGATAAAGCAAATAGGAATCAATCGTTCCAAAACAGAGCTTTCCCGCTTTGGCTAACGCCAACAAATCACGATCGTTTTTAAATCTCCAATGAATTTTGGTCGCACTGAAATAGGGATCTAATAAAAGCCCTGTTTTTCTCTGAATTTTTTTCTCGAGGCCTTTGGATTTCAGCAACGAACAGAAGTCCGCCGTTCTCCTGTCTTGCCATACAATTGCTTTTCCAGCGGGGGTTCCCTTTTCATCACGATGCCAAAACGCAGTCGTTTCTCTCTGATTGGTAATCCCTACTGCTGCGATCTGAGCTCCGGAAATGCCTGTTTGTTTTAGCACCAGATCCACTGATTTCAGCACTGAGCTCCAAATTTCATCTAAATCGTGTTCAACCCAAGATGGTTTTGGATAATATTGCGGGAATTCAATGGTTTGTTTTCCTTTAACATTCAAGTCATGGTCCACCAAAAGGGCGGTAGTTCCAGTCGTGCCTTGATCAATGGCCAAAATAAAAGAAGGCATTCGGTCTCCCCTTAGTTAAATAGCCCATGTTACAATGGGCCCATGTCCGTCATTAAACAGCGCGATCTTCAGCGTTTTAAGAAGACCCGCTTGGGTCTAGTCGAATTCGCCTGTATCTTGGAACAAGCGACTCCAAAAGTTAGAGATAAAATAATAACCGAAGTTGGCTCTCTCGATCCGAGTTTTTTGCGAACGGCGCTAAAAAAGGTGGTTTATTTTGAAGAAATCATCTATTTGGATGAGTCCACCCTAGCGGAGCTTTTGAGTCATATTTCCCCCAGGGTTTTAGCTTTTTCACTTTTTGGAATGAGTCCAGAGTTTTGTAAAAGCATTTTAAATACGTTGGATTTTAGAAAAATGCGCCAAGTTCAAGAAGAACAAGAGAATCTCGGTAAATGCAGTCAGGGACTTGTGTTTGGATCCCAAATTCAAATTCTCAAATATGCTCGAGAGCTCGAGGCTAAAAATAAATTTGTTTTCGAACTACTGGATTGCCCTCGTTTTAAAGTTAAAAGCAAAAAACATCTCCGATTAGTCGGTTCTAAATAATGGCTAACCAGAATCAGGAACTCGTTGTCATTTTTGAAAAGGCTTATCGTGACTACCACTCTCTTGATCGTCGAAATCAAGATCCCATTCAAATAGTCTACCAATTCTCTGACCCAAAAGATCAGGAACTCGTTGCTTTTTTAACTGCACTTCTCGCCTATGGCGGAGTCTCTACAATCATTTCAAGTGTAAAAAAGATTTTGCTCCCTTTGGGAAACCGCCCGCGGGATTTTCTCAAAAGAACCAACTTAACGGGGCTATGGGCTGGTTTTTACCATCGTTTCACGACCGGAGAAGACGTTGAAATCCTGATGCACAAAATCCAGCAGATTCTTTCCCGTCATGACACTCTTGAGGACTTTTTTATAGCTGGTAACAAAGACTCTTCTATGAAAAATATTTTGGGGTCTTTTGTGAATAGGCTCGAGCAGGAACCCTTGCCTTCATCCTTAATCAAGGTTGCTAAAAAAAGAGAGAGAAATTTGAAATACCTTATATCAAACCCGGAACGCGGAAGCGCTTGTAAGCGATTAAATCTATTTCTTCGTTGGGTCGTGAGACCAAAAGATGGGATTGATTTAGGCCTCTGGAAAAAGATCTCTCCCAAGCAACTGATTCTGCCTGTCGACACACATCTGCTCCAAACTCTGAAGAGATTAAAATGGACGCGATCCGAACAGGCCACTTGGAAAGTGGCTGAATCCGCAACTGAAAAATTAAGGTTCCTGTGTCCAGAAGATCCCATCCGTTATGACTTTGCTCTATGTCATCTTTCTATGTCTGGACAAGTCATTGAAGTCCCCAAGATTCGAAAGGAAGTTCATGCGTAAGTGGAATGATGACCC
>JBJSXY010000005.1:0-3051 GCA_046086625.1 Pseudomonadota bacterium
GTTATGTTAAAAAAACAATTCTACAATCTGCCGTTTGATAAGTCGATGTGGACTCGGGGGGCTTTCGGTAGCCAGTTTTCTCTGACGCATGAAGAGGGGAGCCAGGTTCCTCGGTGGCACATCCAAATCGAAGAGAGGCAAAAGAGTGGAAAATTTCCAACGAGCGATGAAAGAGCAGGGGTCTTCGCTGCTATTGAAGGCGGGCCCGCCCGTTATGTCTTTAGGAATAAGAAACTGGAAATAGTTCCAGTTCAAAATTGGAGCTGGCTTGGCGAAGAGTCAGGACAATTGGTTTTGGTGAGTTCTTTAAAATTGTTTCATTTGGGTTTTGACAAGCAGCAAGTTAAAGCAGCGATTTATCCCACTCGGGTATCAGCTAGCGAAGAAGTTCAATTTCCGGTTTTGGGATCGGAGCATTTCATCTACTTGGTCTCCGGGAGAGTGAATTGGATTGACCGAGAAAGTGAAGAAATAAAAGCGTTGGAAAAGGGAGAAATGCTGCAAATCTCAAGACCCAATCTAAAAAAAGAATATTTAAATTTGAAGCTGAAGGGAGCTGAAATTAGTTCCACAGTTTTATGGGTTGTGCTGCATTATTTACCGAATCACAAGTGAGCGTAGTTCAGTCATTTCTTCCATTGCAAACCGAACTCCTTCGCGTCCCAATCCGCTGTCTTTGATTCCGCCGTAGGGCATTGCATCGGAACGCCAAGAGGGGACTTCATTAATCACGACTCCACCCACTTCTAAATCGTCCCAAGCGCGTAAAGCTTGAGATAGGTTCGACGTAAAAACACCTGCTTGAAGACCAAAGCGGGAACGGTTTGCTTTTTGAATTGCTTCTTCAAAAGTTGAGAAAGAGCTTAGAGTTGCGACAGGTCCAAAAGCTTCTTCGCAGGAAAGGGGAAGAGTCTCTGGAACATTCTCCAAAAGAGTCGCTTCTAAAATAGATCCTTGGCGTTTTCCTCCACAAAGAAGAGTCGCCCCTTTTTGAACCGATTCTTTGATCCAGGTTTCTAATCGAATAGCCTCATTTTCGGAAATCAAAGGCCCCAAATCCGTCGACTCCTCTTTGGGATCCCCTGCTTTTAATTTGTTAGTTGCTTCGAGTAAGAGAGATTTAAAAGACTCATAAATATTTTTGTGAACTAAAATTCTCTGAACACTAATACAGCTTTGCCCCGATTGATAAAACGCTCCTGTTAAAATTCGTTTCGCTGCGTCTTTTAAATCGGCGGATTCATCCACAATACACGCAGCATTTCCCCCTAATTCCAGAATGACTCGTTTTTTTCCAGCCCGATTCTTCATTTCCCAACCCACTTCAGGAGAGCCTGTGAAACTCAATAACTTAATGCGATCGTCCGTTGTGAAAAGATCCGCTCCTTCCCGGGGACAAGGAAGAATTGAGAAAGAGCCCGGGGGAAGTGAAGTTTCTGCCAATATTTCTCCCAAAATCAAACTTGTAATGGGCGTCCGACTAGCTGGTTTCAAAATAAACGGACACCCTACGGCAATGGCTGGAGCGACTTTATGAGCTGTTAAATTTAGGGGAAAGTTAAAAGGCGAAACAAAAGAACAAGGCCCAATGGGAACTCGTTTCCAGAAACCCTGATACCCTACGCCCCGCGACGTTCGAGATAAATCAGTCATTTCTCCTGAGAGTCTGCCCGCTTCCTCGAGCGCCAATGTGAACGTTTCTATGAAGCGGCTCACTTCTCCACGAGCATCGCGAATTGTTTTTCCTACTTCCAGGCAGAGGGTGCGGGCTAGCTCTTCTTTTCTTTTTTCAAATTGAACTATGCAAGAAGACAAAATCGCTTTTCTCTCAAAGAGAGGTTGTTTCCTAAAAAGCTCAGCCGCTTCACACGAAGCTGCGATAGCCTTTTGAATGTCTTGTGGACTCGCCAAAGCCACTTCCGTAAGTTTTTCACCCGTGAACTTGTCGCGAACGGGAAGAAACTCTCCCTTCATTTTTGGAGAGTTTGCTAAAAAAAATGGATACCGAGGTTTTAAGGGGAGAAAGGATTCTTTCATAGGCCATAGCCTACCATTTTCAAGGGGACTCATCCATGACTGACGCGAGTTATGCAGCGAGTAAATTCATGGTTTGAAATGTGAAGATTCTTACATAATCCACCGATAAGAAATTAACAGGCGCTCCAACATGAAAATCGCAATTTTCTTTTCTTATCAGTCGAGAGGATTTTTTAATCACTCTTTGCGGCTCAATGGATTTTGTGCAGAAAATCCAAGTGCCGATTGCGTTTGGTTCAATTTAGATCACTTGCCTTCTTGCTCAGACTACTCTTTTGGAAAGTTCGATAAATTATTTCTTCTTGCTGACAAAGAGAAACTATCCCAAAGCGAAACACGGTATCTCGCTAGTCACCGGCTGCCCTATGAAACAATTCCCATAGAATATGCTCTCAAAGCCAACCCCCGGGCTTTATCTTTTTGTGAGGAAAGATGGGTTTTCTGTGCCTCCCAGGAAGCTGACAAAGCATGGAATGAAAAATTTTGGGAGCAGTCCAATCAAAGTTGTCCAACTCTTTTTCTGTGTCAGGAGCAAGGAGTTCTAGAACACGGAGCTTTGCCTGGGCCCCTTACTTTTTTCGCTCCCATTTCTCCTCAATTTCATCAGGATGCTATCTCGAATGCAGCTTGCGTTGTAAGCACGAGCTGGGAGCCCTGCTTAGTGGCTCGAACTGCCGGCAGAGTCGCTATTAAATTAAGTTCTCAAGTGGAACAAACAAATCCGTGGGGAGTTCCTGAAGTAGCCATACGTGGAAGATCCGCCCGCGAAGTGTTTGAAGAGTGTTCGCGTATTTATGAAATCCATAGAAACGCAAAACCAGTTCCTAGAAAGCTTTCTAAATACCCCACTGAGAGCGAATTATTTCATCTAACGTCGATTTCAGATTTTTCCTATTTGCCGTTTTATTTGGGAATGATTGAGAATGTGTTGAGACAAAGTAAGCAAAACATTAAACTTCACCTATTAGCGTTAGATAACCAAGTAGGCCCTTTTCTTGAAAAGCGGTATCCCGG
>JBJSXY010000006.1:0-5323 GCA_046086625.1 Pseudomonadota bacterium
TCTCGGCTCTTGGTCTTCTACTTTCAATGTTCTTCTTTCCATTCCCACATCGATTGTCGGTACTTTTATCGTTCTTTATTTTTCGGGATTCACTCTCAACACGTTCACTTTACTGGGTCTTAGTTTAGCGATTGGCATTGTAGTGGATGATGCCATTATGGTGCTTGAGAATATTATCCGATATCGAGAAAAGGGCTTGAGTAGAGAGCAATCTGCGCTGGTGGGCTCGAAAGAAATTACGTTCGCAGCTTTAGCAGCTACCCTTTCAATCGTGGCTATCTTTTTGCCCGTAACTTTCATGAAAGGCATTATTGGAAAATACTTTTTCCAATTCGGTGTCACAATGACTGCAGCTGTTCTCTTATCGCTTTTGGAAGCGCTCACTCTTACTCCCATGCGGTGTGCTCAGTTTTTAGAAGCAGGAGAGCGAACCACAAAAATTGGCAAAATGTTTGAATGGATTCTGCATCAAACAAAAGTTTTCTATGAAAAGTCTTTGATAAAAGCAGTTAACCGCCCTTGGGTAACCCTCGCACTTTCACTCGTTTTTTTCGGTGTGAGCTTAGGATCACTCCGTTTTTTAAAAAAGGAATTCGCACCATCTGAAGATCAGGGCCGCTTCATGCTCCGAGCACAAACCCCCATCGGTTCTAACATTGCATTTACTGATTCAAAATTCAAAGAAGTGGAAACTTATTTATCCAAGCGGTCGGATCTGGAGCGGTATTATGCATCGGTGGGTGGATTTGGAGGAGGAGATGTCAATTCAGGAATCGTATTTATCACAATGAAAGCCAAAGGTAAGCGCGGCATCGATCCGGTTCTGAAGCGTGAGCCAACCCAACAAGACTTGATGAATATTTTTCGAACAGATCTTAATAAAATTTCAGATTTAAAAATCACTGTGCAAGATCTATCGATGAGGGGAATGGGAGCGGGGAGAGGTTTTCCCTTTGAAGTGAGTATTCAGGGGCCCGATTGGAAGAAATTGGGAGAAATTTCCCAGACGCTCATCAAGAAACTTGAATATTCTGGCTTGGTAACTGATTTGGACTCTGATTACTTGGTGGGCATGCCCGAGCTTCAAGTAATTCCCGATAGAGAAAGAGCAGCCAAACACGGTGTAAGCCTAGCTGCAATTGGACAGACAGTCAGTGCTCTTATGGGGGGAGTGATTGTTGGCCAATACAATGTTGGTGGGCATCGAGATGATATTCGCTTGAAGATTCTCGATGAAGGTGGGGATCGAATAGAAAGAATCAATCGACTTACCATCCGAAACAATCGAGGGGAGCTAATTCCACTTTCGTTTGTAGTAAAAATTGAGGAAAGCCCGAGCCTCTTAAGCGTTGCGAGACGAAATCGTCAGAGGGCTGTCACAGTTTTTGGAAATATTGCTAAAGGAAAATCGCAACAAGAAGCGCTCGACTTTGCTCTTTCCGAATCAAAGGCTTTTTCGCCTGAAGGCTATAAAATTTTGGCTACGGGAAGTGCCGAGGACATGAAGGAAACTTTTAAGGGCCTCATTTTCGCTCTGGTTCTTGGGCTTGTCGTGGCTTATATGATTTTGGCCTCACAATTTAATAGTTACATTGATCCGTTCAGTGTTCTGATTGCTCTTCCCTTTAGTATCTCTGGGGCCCTCTTAGCGCTTTTACTAACGGGGCAATCGATTAACATGTACAGCATGATTGGGATTGTCTTATTGATGGGAATTGTGAAAAAGAATTCTATTCTATTAGTGGATTTCACTAATCATGTTCGAATTGAAAAAGGCTCAGAAATCAAAGCCGCACTCTTAGAGGCTTGTCCAGTTCGCTTACGTCCCATCCTTATGACATCGATTGCGACAATCGCTGGAGCGGTTCCGCCCGCCTTGGCTCTGGGGCCGGGAGCGGAGAGCCGAGTCCCAATGGCAATTACTGTGATTGGCGGCGTTCTTGTTTCAACCGTTTTAACGCTTTACGTGGTTCCTTGCGTTTACCAGCTACTTAATCGAATTCAGTCTGTTCCCCGCTCCTAAGTTACAAGAGGGGCAATGATTGTAGGGTCCTTGACCATCCAGAAAAATCCCTACCGCTTGAAGAAGTTGTTCTCGATTCAACGAATCGATCTTAGCTCGGTAATTCGCATTGTTAGCTGCATAGGGGCCCGATTTTAAAAAGCGCTTGAGTGTTTGCTCGCTGAGATTGGGATCGGCATTTAAAGTAGCCAAATAATTTTGAAAAGCCCTCTGTCGTCCTCCCCCATCCGCTCTCATTCCCGTCATCACAGGTCTTGCCATTATTTCCCGAGTTTTAATTTCTTCTTGAGACCTTTGCGGCGCCGAAGGTGGATTTTGGGGAGCAGGACGTGATTGTGGCTGTGGCCGTTGTTGCGGTTGTGGATGCGAAAATTGCTCCAGGGGTTGTTGGGGTTGTGATTGCTGCAATTGTGGCTTAGGAGTTTGAGGCGATTTTTCAAAAAACCGTGCACTTACTCTGTTAGCTGCTTCCCGCATAGCTCCACCAAAAGTGTAACCTTCACTTCCAATCGGTTCATCTTGACCGCACGTAAAGCAATGAGTAGTTGCTGTTTCAATCGTACCTGATTTGATTTCTTTTATAACTCGATCATAGGCCTCGAGATGATCTTTCTTAATATCTTTAAGTGCTGCTCCTACTTCTTTAGCGGCGGGATTTTTCTGCACTTGGTTAGCTACTTCTTCTAAGAGCTTTTCCCGAATTTCTTTTTGTGCTTGCGTAAACTTAAGAACCAGCTCTTTTCGCTCTGCTGCGCTAAATTCTTTGAGTGGTTTTCCAAATGCTTGGCGCTCGTCATCGGCGTCAAGAAACATCTGATCCTCTATGAGAAGGTCCTCAATGGCGCTTTTAACTTTTTCTGGATCATTTGTTTCAATTGCTTTAAGCACTTGTTTTGCCCATTTTTCAGCTCGCGCAGGAACCTTTTCTACTTCTTGATTTAAATAATCTCTTAAAGCAGAAAACTGGGGGGCTTCCTCTGGTCTTGATTTCTCTGTTCCTGGAACTCTCCCATGATCGCTCGGAGTGAAATCTAAGGGTGACTGTTGAGGTCTAGCGAAGAGAGGTTGATGGGAAAGCAGACAAATCAAAGTCGATAAAAAAAATAAGAAGCGCATCATTTAGTTTCCTGAGTTTAGAGAATTCTAGCATTTAACCGCCCATAAATCGAATTAACGCTGGACGAAATAAACTTAGCTAGCTAATTTCGAAAAATGAAAAATACTTTACAAACTTTGAGTGCTAAAGCGGGCCTGCCCTTTGAACTTTTAGAAGCACGGGGCCAAGATTCAGCCAAAATCCCCTTATCCATTCTTGAGAATAAACCCGGAAGCAAGGGGTCAAAATTAATTTTAGTGACTGCAATGAGCCCCACACCCGCTGGCGAAGGTAAAACCACAACAGCCATTGGTCTAAATGATGGCCTAAGACTCATTGGCAAAAACTCGATAGCTTGTTTGCGACAGCCTTCTCTTGGCCCCGTGTTTGGACAAAAAGGGGGCGCTACAGGCGGGGGAAAATCCCAACTGACTCCGGCAGAAGATATTAATTTAGGATTTAATGGAGATTTTTCTGCGATTGAGAGCGCGAATAATCTTTTGGCGGCACTTATCGATAATCACCTTCATCAAGGAAATTCTCTTCAGATCGACCCGCACACAATTACTTGGCGACGAGTGCTGGATATGAACGACAGAGCTCTTCGGTCGGTTGTAAGTGGACTTGGAAAGGGAAATGGCGGCGCTCGTGAAACAGGCTTTGACATCACTGCAGCTTCCGAAATTATGGCAATTCTTTGTTTGGCCGAATCATTCGCTGATCTTAAAACTCGAATCGATAGAATTGTGATTGGATACACTTTTAGTGGCAAGTCTGTCACCGCTTCAGACCTAGGTGCCACAGGAGCTATGACTGCTCTTCTTCGACATGCTATCAAACCGAATCTCGTTCAGAGCCTTGAAGGCAATCCAGTTTTGGTACACGGTGGGCCTTTTGCAAACATCGCGCATGGATGCAGTTCAGTCATTGCCACTAAAATGGCCCTTCGTTTTTCGGATTATGTCGTCACTGAGTGTGGTTTTGGTGCCGATTTAGGAGCTGAAAAATTTCTCCATATCAAATGCCGTCAGGCGGGCCTCTGGCCTGATGCCGCGGTTTGTGTCGCGACTGTTCGAGCTCTTAAGTACCATGGGGGAGTTAAAGTTGCCGAACTAAATAAGGAAAATACGGATAAATTAAAGTTAGGGTTATCGAATCTCAAGAGGCACGTAGAAAATCTAAAGAGTTTTGGTCTACCGGTCATTGTTTCCGTCAACCGGTTCCCCACGGATACCGACAGCGAACTCAGCCTACTGAAGGAGCTAGCTAGTTCTTGGGGAGTTTCAGTTGTTGTTTCTAACCCGTTTGGTGAAGGCGGAAAAGGATGTGAGGAATTAGCAAAAACAATCGCAAAAACGATGGACACTTCTGAGTCCGCTGTTCCACGCCCCCTTTATGACCGTGAGATGAAGCTAGTAGATAAAATGAAACAAGTAGCAACCAAATTGTATGGAGCCAAAGAAGTTTCTATCTCAGCAGCTGCCAGAAAAAACCTAGATCTCTGGGAGTCTCAAGGTTTTGGTCATTTACCGATTTGTGTGGCAAAAACTCAATATTCCTTTTCTTCAGACAGCAAGAAATTAGGAGCTCCTATCGATCACATCGTAGAAGTTCAATCAGTGAAACTCTCTGCCGGTGCTGGTTTTATCGTTATGGTATGTGGAGAAATCATGCTGATGCCGGGTCTTCCTAAGCGCCCCGCTTCTCATGATATTGATTGTTCTTCCGACGGCACCGTCACCGGTCTCTAAAGGTACGGCTTTCCTTTTGCGGGATGGCTGAAACCCGCAAAAGGAAAGCCGTACCCCTAGAAAGCTTTTTTCAAAAGGGATTTGGAATCTTTTAAGAGCTGCTTCATTTGGGAACCGTCCTCCGCATCGTAATAACCTCGAATACGGGAGAGATGATCCACCAACACAAGCTTCGAACTATGCATTAACTCCACCCCTTCTACTTCAGTTGGAACTTGAAGCCCCTCATGCATCAACGTTTTCACATCAGAAAATGAACCCGTTAAAAAAAGCCATTTAAAGGGATCCGCTTTCCATTCATTTGCGTATTTCACAAGTCGCGAAGGGGTATCTGTCATGGGATCAATGGTGACTGACACCATTCGAAAGTTATCTTTAAAAAGAAGGGCTTTTGAAATCTTCTGAGCCTCCATCATGATGAGAGGACACTGGCTGGTGCAAGAAGTGAAAATA
>JBJSXY010000007.1:0-3895 GCA_046086625.1 Pseudomonadota bacterium
CATAAGCGGCATTTTCGGGGGAAAACGAGCCTCTCTTGGAATAGGACCAAACAAATCCCAAAATTCCACAATGAAATTTAAGAACTCTTCAAAGGTCATTTTTGTGCTTTCAATTGATCAATAAAAGCGGTCTCACCAAAAAGATCAGCATAGGCTTTAATTTCCTCCCAATTCAGCGAACCCTTGTATTTGAAAATAAGACTTTGGATATCTGCTTTATCCTGAAACTCTCGTTTGGGATCATTTTTATACGCCTGAATTTTTAATCCAATAATCGCTTCCGCTGAAAGACACTTGATACCTAGAGAATCAATCGGCTTTGCATTCTCTAGCATTTTTTTGCTGAGCGTTCTTCTGGCGATGAGAAGATCAAGATTTCCTTGAGTCCCAAATTGGATAACTTCATCTGTTTCAAGCTCGATGCTCCAGCCTGCCCGCGTGAGAGCCTTTTTGGCTAGCTCTTTTTGTGTTTCATTAATTAAAAAATCTACATCATTCGTAGCACGAGCAACTCCCAAAGCAGCTAGAGCAAACCCCCCAATAAGCGCATGATCGACTGCACTACCCGATAAAGCCTCATGAGATTTTAAAAGAAGTTCTTTGAGCGTCATATCAATGGGAAAAGTTTAACACAGTCCAATGACATTCGGTCAACCACAGGTTAAATATTAAAAATGTCTCCAAAAAACTTAAGAATTGTTTCTCTCATTTCAAGTGCTACCGAGATTGCCTGTGAACTCGGGCTAGGGCCAAATCTAGTCGGTATTTCCCACGAATGTGATTATCCAGAGTCTATTCGTTCGCTTCCCGTGGTATCTGAGACCCGAATTGACCCCTCAAAATCATCAAACGAAATTGATCAGTCGGTGATCCATTTGGTTGAAAAGGGCTTAAGTATCTACAAAGTTAATTCTGAACTTTTGAAAGAACTTAGGCCAGACGTCATTCTTACTCAAAATCAATGCGATGTATGCGCAGTTTCTCTAAAAGATGTAGAGGAAGCCGTTCGCTCTCTCACAAAAAAAGACACTGTTATTTGTTCGCTTTCTGCTTTTGCTCTCGATGATCTCTGTCAGGACTTTAGAAAAGTGGGCCAAGTGACGGGACGAGAGAAAGAAGCGGAAGAATTGGTGACTCGCTTTTGGATTCGTCTCAATCAAGTCAATGCCAAAGCCGGCACGCACTTAAATTATCGTCCCAAAGTCATTGCTTTGGAGTGGCTTGATCCTCCCATTGCAGCGGGGAGCTGGATCCCAGAGCTCATTACCCTGGCAGGTGCAGATCCGCTCATCGTGGATGGGCCTAAACCCTTTAAGAGAGTTTCCTGGGAAGAGCTTTATCAGGAAAATCCCGATAATGTTTTTATTTTTCCGTGTGGGTGGTCGAGAGAAAGAACGCTTCAAGAAATGAACTTGCCGCACGTTAAAGAAAAATTGGAAGCTTGGCCGGCTCTCAAATCAAAGCCCCCTATTGTCTTAGACGGAAATCAGTATTTTAATCGCCCAGGTCCTCGAATTGCTGATTCGTTGGAACTACTAGCTGCTGCTATTTGGCCAGATAAGTTTTCTAAGAAAGCTTCTTCTTAACAAGTTCATTGACCATTCCAGGATTAGCCTGGCCTTTGGTTTCCTTCATGACTTGCCCCACAAAGAAGCCCAGAAGCTTGTCTTTACCGCCTTTGTAATCGGCGACTTGTGTAGGATTTGCTGCAATCACTTTATCGATAGCTGCTTCAATTGCGCCGGTATCACTGATTTGAACGAGTCCTTTTTCTTTGATGATTTCACCCGGCTCTCGTCCAGTTTCAAACATTTCTTCAAACACGGTTTTCGCAATTTTGCCGCTGATTTCTGCTTTATCAATTCGAACAATCAGCTCAGCAAGTTGATTTGCTTTCACCGGTGATTGTTCCAACTCTTTTCCAGCGGCATTTAATCGACCCAATAATTCATTGGCCACCCAATTCGCCGAAGCCTTGGCGTTGTTAGAACCCTTCACGGTTTCTTGATAATAACTTGCTAGTTCCTTTGAAGCAGTAAGAACGCCTGCATCATAATCTGACAGTCCATAATTACTCTGAAATCTAGCGCGAACTTGATCGGGCATTTCCGGCATCGCTTTTTTGATTTCATCCATCCAAGATTGAGAAATTACTAGAGGCGAGAGATCCGGCTCGGGAAAATATCGGTAATCGTGTGCGCTTTCTTTTTCTCGCATTAACTCAGTAATGTTTTTGGCGGAGTTCCAGGTTCTCGTTTGTTGTTTAATAGTTTCATTTCGCTCCACCATATCGATTTGACGATCAATTTCGTAATCGATTGCTTTCTCCACAAAACGAAATGAATTGATGTTTTTCAATTCTACTTTAGTTCCAAACTTGGATTCGCCACGCTTTCTGACAGAAATGTTCGCATCACAGCGGAAATTTCCCTGCTCCATATTTCCATCGCAAATATCTCCATACCGTAAAATGCTGTGGAGCGCTCTTAAGTATTGGCCTGCTTCATGAGAAGTTCTCATGTCTGGCTCACTTACAATTTCAATCAAGGGGACCCCAGCGCGGTTTAGATTCACCACTGTGCCATGGACTGCATGGACATTCTTCCCCGCATCTTCTTCAAAATGGATACGAGTAATTCCAAAAGTTTTTTCTTCCCCCGTTTTAAGACGAACCGTGATCTTGCCGTGCTCGCAAAAGGGTTTTTCGTACTGGCTAATCTGGTATCCCTTGGGGAGATCTGGATAAAAGTAGTTTTTTCGAGCAAAAATGCTTTCACTTCGAATTTCGCAATGAAGGGCAAGAGCCGCTCGAATTCCTAATTCCACAGCTCGTTGATTTACTGTAGGGAGAGCTCCTGGCTGCCCCGTACACACCGGACAGATATTTGTGTTGATATCAGACCCATATAAATTGGGACACGCACAAAACATTTTACTGCTGGTAAGAAGCTGAGCATGAACTTCTAAACCAATTACCGCTTCATATTTTTCTCGAAGATCACTCATGGCCGTTTCAACACTCCGTGAATTTGTTCGTGGGCTTTTGCAATTTGTAAGAGCTTTGTTTCATCAAATTGACGCCCAATCATTTGTAAACCAACCGGAAGTCCTTTTTGATCTAATCCACAGGGAACAGAAATTCCTGGCAGTCCTGCCAAGTTGACTGGCAAAGTAAAAATATCCGAAAGGTACATTTTTAACGGATCATCTGACTTCTCACCGAGCTTGAAAGCTGTTGAAGGAGAAGTGGGAGTTAAAACTGCGTCACACTTTTGGAAAGCGGCTTCGAAATCTTCCTGAATTAATTTTCTTACTTGGGTCGCTTTCAAATAGAAAGCATCATAATAGCCAGCACTCAAAGCATAAGTTCCAAGCATAATCCGAAGTTTTACTTCTTTACCAAACCCCTGGCCTCGTGAGCGATTGTAGAGAGTTTCACTATCTTTAAAATCTTTTGTTCTAAAACCGTAATGAACTCCATCGTATCGAGCCAAATTGCTGCTCGCTTCAGAAGGTGCAATGAGATAGTAAACCGATAAGGAATAGCGAGTTCTTGGCAAATCAACTTCAACTATTTTTGCGCCCGCTTTTTTTAGAGCCTCAATAGATTTATCGAAGGCTTTTTTTACATCTGCATCTACTCCCTCAAGCCAGCTCGGAGCGACTCCTAAAGTGACTTGAGAAAGGCTGACTTCTTTAAGAGCTTGCGTGTAATGGGGCACGGAAGTCTTCGAAGTCGTGGCGTCGTGCGGATCAAAACCCGACATCACTTCCAAAAGTCTCGCTGAATCCCAAACGGTTTGACTAAAAGGGCCCACTTGATCCAAGGAACTTGCGTAAGACACAATGCCATAACGGCTAATTCTGCCATAAGTGGGTTTAATTCCCACTAACC
>JBJSXY010000008.1:0-7979 GCA_046086625.1 Pseudomonadota bacterium
CACGCAGAATTGTTTGCTATCCCTCCGTGGGAGCCTACATTTTAAAAGGTCAAAGAATCGGATTGATACGCTTTGGTTCTCGCTGCGATATGTTTTTTCCAAAAGGGACGCAAATCGTAGTGAAAAAAGGGGATAGGGTCGTTGGAGGAGAAACCATCTTGGCTCAGTTGAAGGAGAATTGAGAGTGGGACCCCAAAAAAATAGACATTACATTTTAGTTCTCCCCAGTATTTTTACGACGGGAAATTTATTTTGTGGTTTTTTTGCGATCATAAATTCTTTTTCCCATCAGTTTGAGAGAGCCAGCTTTGCTATTTTTTTTGCGGGGCTTTTTGACGTTTTAGATGGGCGTGTGGCTCGAATGACCAAGAGCCAAAGTAAATTTGGAATTGAATACGATTCCATTGCCGATGTGGTGTCTTTTGGATTGGCCCCCGCCGTGATGACTTATGTATGGGTGCTTGAACCTTTCGGAAGACTAGGATGGGCCGGAGCTTTCTTTTTTGCTGCGTGTGGAGCTCTTCGGTTAGCACGGTTTAATACTTTATCCCAGGATTTGCCCAAGAGTTATTTTGTGGGTCTTCCCATTCCAGCAGCTGCAAATATGGTGGCCGCCACTTTTCTAGCCCATAAAGAACTACAGTTTTCTCATGTTGAATTGGTCATGATGGCCCTGATGTTTTGTTTGGGAAGCCTCATGGTGAGTACCGTCCGATTTAGAAGTTTTAAAGACTTTGACTTAAGACACCCTCGAAGTTTTTTCTATCTGGTGGCCGTGGTAATCGTGTTTGTTGCTTTTGCGTGGAAATACGAAGTAGCTTTGGCTGTTTTAATTGGTCTTTACATTGCTTGGGGTCCTGTTCGGGAAGGCATCAGTAAACTCAAAAGCTCGATGACGGGCAAAAGAACTGATCAGACTAGTGAGGAATTATGAAAGAATCTTACTTAGAGTCGATTCGCTCTTTAGCTATTGTGGGTGCTACCGGACTGGTAGGAACGGAGCTTCTGGAACTTTTAAATGAAAGAAAAATTCGGATACCGGATTTAAGAGTTCTTGCTTCAGCGGAGTCCGTTGGACACAGTGTCGATTTGGGTGGGGACCAAAAAGTTACAGTGAGTGAACTCAGCCCCAACTCCTTCAAAGGAGTGGAAGTTGCGTTTTTCTCAGTCCCCAATGACGTAACTGAAAAGTATGTCCCACATGCTGTCAAAGCAGGCGCCCTTGTCATTGATGACTCTTCGACTTACCGACTTGAGAATCAAGTGCCCTTGGTGGTGCCTGAAGTAAATCCCCAAGTGTTAAGAAACTTTAACGGCCAGATTATTTCTACTCCCAACTGTACTGTGACGCCTTTAGTGCTCGCTTTAAAACCGTTAATGGAAGAATTCGGTTTGAAAAGAGTGGTTGTTTCAACTTACCAGTCTGTGTCTGGAGCCGGTCGAGCAGCGTATGAAGAGCTAACGCTTCAAACGGCCGCTTTATTAAATGGCCAGCACCAAGAAGCAGTGGCCTTTCCTCATCGAATTGCGTTTAATTGTTTGCCGCAAATTGGTTCTGAATTGCCCAATGGAAATACCACTGAAGAAGAAAAAATGGTTCGAGAAACTCGAAAGATTTTAGAACTTCCCGAGTTGGCATTGTCTTCGATGTGTGTACGGGTTCCCACTTTTTTTGGGCATGGAATGACTGTGAATGTGGAATTTAAAAAAGACTTTTCTAATGAAGCTGAGATCCGCGAACTTCTTAATGCAGCCCCGGGATTAAAAGTTCTTGATAAACCGTCTCATCAAATTTATCCCACTTGCGTCGAAGCTGCAGGAAGTGATTATACGTTTGTGGGGCGAATTAAACGCGATCACTCCGTGAAAACAGGAATAAACTTCTGGATCATTACGGATAACATTCGAAAAGGAGCAGCTTTGAATGCTCTTCAGATTATCGATACGCTTTATAAATACCGCCGAATGAGTTAGCGACTCATGAGTTTAGATAATATTTTGATCAAAGTTGAATACGATGGAACTGAGTTCTCAGGGTGGCAGCGCCAGTCCCACCGACCCTCCATTCAAGCATCTATTGAGGATCTTTTAAGACAGTTGACGGGAAAAAAGACCGTTGTTTATGGCGCAAGTCGTACCGATGCCGGAGTCCATGCAAAAGGACAAATGGCAAACTTTGAAGTAGAGCCGAAAATGCCACCGGAGAAATGGGCTGCATTTCTCAATTCGGGATTGCCTCGCAGTATTCGGGTTTTGCAATCTCATCGCGTTCCCGACCGATTCCACGCTCAGAAAATGGCGAAGTCGAAAATTTATGAATATCGTTTACTCCAACGATCTTGTCCCAGCGCTTGGGATCGAACTGTAGGTTTTTATCCCGGGAAGCTCGATTGGGAAGCCATACGAAAATCATTGCCTTATTTTATTGGCGAACACGACTTTAAAGCTTTTCAGGGAGCCCGAGCTTCCGTATTGACGACAGTGCGAATTATCCACCGCTTTGAGCTCTTTGAGGAATCAGAGGGGCTCTATCGTTTTGTTATTGAAGGAAATGGGTTTTTAAAACAAATGGTACGAGCCATCATTGGGACTTTAATTGAAGTGGGCCAAGGAAAAAAAGCCCCGGAAGATATTCCTCGCATTATTAAAAGCTGTGATAGACGCAAGGCCGGATTTACTGCGGAAGCGTCGGGCCTTTGTTTGGTTAAAGTAAATTACCCTGTTCCAAGTTCCCTTTCAGTGGCATTCTAGTAGGGATGCGTAGTCGTTATCTCATTTTGGCTCTTCTCATCCATAGCGCCATTTTATTTTGTGTTTTTCCGAAATTTAACTTGGGGTATCAACTCTCGGATCTAAAAGAAAAAGCCATTGAAATTATCAGTCCTGAAGATTTGGCTAAAATGAGAAAGCCAGTTGTTCAAAGCTCTCAAGCAACCCAAAATATTCCTTCTGAGAAGACGGCGCAATTTTCGGGCGAATTTGATCAAAGAGTAGAACAGCAAACTCAAAGTCCCCTGAAAGGCAAGTTTCAAGAAGGGCAAGCGTTTCTTTCCAAAGAAAGTCCCGAGTTAAAAGACGGAGAAAGCGACAAATCGAGTATCAAAGGAAAGAGTTTTCTTTCTCTTGGGAAAAGCCCCTATGCACTTCCTAAGGAAATTCCCTTTGGAAACCAAACTGTCTTGAACACGGATAAAGTTCGGTATGCTTCGTTTATTAATCGAATAGCGGATGAAATTTATCAGCCGTGGGTTGAGGCAGCGGAAAGAGCTTTGCGAGATTTTGCAGTTGGGCATAAAAAGATGGAGCCCAATATTTATATTACTCGTCTTAAAGTGACTCTCACTTCCGATGGAAGTGTAACTGGAATTCAGATTATGGACAGTTGTGGAATTTCTGAATTAGATGAAGCGCCTAAAAAAGCTTTTTGGAATTCAGAGCCGTTTCCAAATCCTCCTACGCAACTCGTCGAGAAAGATGGATACGTTCGCTTAACTTACGAGTTTCAGTTTGAGTGGAAAAACTCTGGCTTTAATATTATTCCTTGGAAAATTTAAAGCCGCAGGATTTTTCAGGAAGAACTAAGTTTCTGTCTAGAATATCAGCCGGAGTAATAGGAAATAATCGACAAATGCTCGGGCGATCTTCGTAAACCCCACACAAGTGAGTCGATTCGTCCCAGTGAGGACATTGAAAAAGAAGCTTGCAGCTTGCTCCACAAGAAACACAGCCACCACTTAATTGATATTTCCGATGAAGAGCTCGGCAGAGTGGAGGAACAAGACTCAAACACACTCGTCTGAATTTTCCCCAAATCAGTTGCCGGCCCTTTGCCGAGCCGAAGCCTTCTCGAGAAAGACTGACTTTAAAAAAAGGAGGAAAACGTTGAAAGTTGTAAAACGAACGTCGAATCCAACGAAACTGCATGAAAAAACTTGAGAGAGAATTTTGATTAGATTTCATTCAGTAGGTGTTCCCGTCGTAATTCGACGATTAATATTTTTAAAAATGAAACAAATACAGCTGCAATGATGGGTCCCAGGAAAATACCTGTGGGGCCTAAAAGATGAATGGCTCCAAAAACGCTTACAAGCGCCAGAAAAGGATGCATTTGAGCGTTTTCCTTCATGACCCAAGGCCGAACAACGTTATCTGCCAGGGAAACCCCGAGCCCCCCTAAAATCATGATAGAAGCTCCCAGGGGCGAGTTTTTTCCCAGAAGGTAAAATGTAGCTCCAATCCAAAGGGGCGCTGCTCCCACAAAAGGAATCATTCCAGCAATCAGAGTGAGAAGAGCAATAAAAACCGGATTAGGAAGTTGGGTAATAAAAAAGAGAAGTCCCATCATCACCGATTGAACTAAAGCACTGGCAAAGAGTCCCAAAACCACACCTCGGCAGGATTTTTCAAACGCGTGGTAAAGCTCTTCAGATTTTTCTGGTTTTAAAGGCGAAAGATTAGCTAAAAATCGAAGAAAGCGGCTGCCATCTGTGAGGAAAAAGAAAGTCGATAAAATGGTGACAGCTCCTGCTACCAATAATCCGGGTACGCTTGAAATAAACCCAGCAATTAAACCCGATAGTTTCTCCACCAAAAAGGCGAGAAAAGCGAGTGACTGTTCTTTTAAGAATTCTCGATTGATGGGAACCATATTTCCCACGAGCGAGATAATTTTTCGAATGAGAGGATTCTCAGCCACGTCTTCAACGGTTTGCCCTTCTTTTAACAAGCGTAGCTGAGTAACTAAAGCGAGAAGCCGATACGTAGCAGTATAAAACAACAAAACAACTGGCAGAAGAATTCCTGTTGTCACGAGACTTGTCACAATCAAACTAGAACTTTTCGGGGAAAAATATTTTCGAAAAAATAAATAACTGGGATAAGCCAATATCGCAGCCACAGCTCCTAATAAAATCGGCAGAACAAAGGGAGCCATCATATAAATAAATAGCGCTGTTAAGGCAAGGCCAAGGCCTAGCTGAATGAGACCGCGCCATTTCGGATTAGGATTCATAAGCCCTTAATATAACTGGATAGTGAGCACCTTGCAGCAGCTAAAAATGAAGAAGTCGGTTATTATTACTCATCATGATGAAGCAAATCCTTTTGCACTGCTTCCTCTTTGTTTTTTTTCAGGAGGTCGTTCAAGCTTCAATTTCAAATGACGTGCCTCCCCTACTTCCCAATGCAGGGTGGGTTGATCGCATTGAGGCTTATGGCTGTTCTGCAAGAACTTTTCGAGCCTTTCAACCGCAGAGTCATGCAGACTTATTGGAAGCTCTAATGCTCTTTGCCGATGCTCAATGTGAAGGCCCGGAATGGTTATTAGCAGAGAGAGAAATTTTGGGACGTTCCTATCTGCAAAGTGAAGCACGAGCCTTTGCTTTGATTGCCAAAGACAAACCTTTAAGTCTTCTTGGAATCGCTGCCCAAGTGGATCCTTTTCAATCTCTACGAGAGGGACGTGGAATTTTTGGGGGCCCCAGTGTTTATGGAGAATTGAATTTCAATTCCCAATTGATCCAAGGCCGAGAATGGGGCATTGCCGTGTCGGCTACTCCGGGCTTTGTCTTGGCCCATGAAAATTCTTCTCATCTTCTTGGAAAGTTCTACTTCCAAGAAGGAGCTATTAAAGCTGGCTATCGGCGAACCGAGCTTGTTTTTGGAAGAATTCCTGAAAGATTCGGAGAAGCTAAAAATGGAAATCTCATTTTTTCTGGAGCCCATCGTCCCATCAATATGCTGAAGTTTGCAGTCAGACCCCACTGGATTAAGCCGCTTTCCTTTCTGGGCCCGGTAGCTTTTCAAACCTGGATTGGAAGCGATGGGAGCGAAGAAAGTTATAAGAACGCTCGTTTATGGGCTATCCAATTGGGAATGCGCCCTTTTACTTTTTTTGAGTGGGGCTTTCTGAATTTAATGCAATTTGGGGGAGTCGGAGCTCCAGCCCTTGATTTCGCCGACTACTTTGCGATGTTGGGGGGATCCCAAGACGCGCAACTTCGACAGAAACGACATCAGAGTTATGCAACTCATGTAGCTTTTTGGGGACCCAAACAGAATTTCAAACTCTATAACCAACTGTTCGTGGGTTCATTGGGCCGTTTGAATGAGTGGTTTTCTCGTGACATTAGTTGGTTGATTGGACTTTGGTTTCCAAAACTGGGAGCGGGGGATGCTCGTTTAGAAGTGGTCAGCACTCGAGCGGGCGCGTACTCAGATTCCAGATGGACTCAAGGCTGGGCCCATGCGGGCTCTCCTTTGGGGCATCCTCTTGGAAATTCGGCTTTGGGTATTTATCTGGATTTTAGTCTTCCGCTAATTTCCAATTGGAGATCGCAATGGGGAGTTTCTTATGAGAGCCGCAATCGTGACAAACTAAAAGGTTTGGAAACCGAAACCCGTTGGAGTTCGAGTGTAAGCGCTATTAAAAGATTTGAGATGATAGAACTCGATCTGCAAGTAAAAGCTCAGAGAATTGAAAATCGAGACTATCTGATTCATGAACCAGAAGTGGAAGCGGGGGCCTTTGCTTTTCTTCGATATTCGTTTTTATAAAATAAAAACGGCACTGGTTTCCCAGTGCCGTTCAGCCTTCTGATAACCGAAACTATTAACGTTTCGAGAACTGGAAGCGTTTTCGAGCTCCCTTTTGTCCGTATTTCTTTCTTTCCTTCATACGGGGATCTCGAGTTAAAAGCCCTTCTTTTTTAAGAACGGGACGAAGATTTTCATCGAGTCTGATAAGAGCACGACTAATTCCGTGAGCCAAAGCTCCTGCTTGAGCCGCAATTCCGCCGCCGTGCACTCTTCCATAGAGAGAAACCCCTTTCACTTTGTCTGTTAGGACCAAGGGTCTTAGGATTTGCATGCGGAGAACATCTCTTGGAAAGTATTGTTCCATCGACTGTTCATTAATTTCAATTGAACCGTCTCCTTTGGGCACTAAACGAACTCTTGCAACTGCAGTTTTTCGTCGGCCAGTAGCGCGGATGAAGTCTGTAGCCATTCTTTATGATCTCCCCTCAGTGGTGTGAGCTAAAGTCACAGGCTGCGGTTTTTGTGCAGCATGTGGATGTTCAGCACCGGCATAAACGTGTAATTTTGCAAACCAATGACGAGCCATGTGGCTTCGGCTTTTGGGCATCATTCTCCAAACTGCTTTTTCAATAATTCGGTTTGGGTGTGATTCTAGCATTTCTTTTGCTGTCACTGTTTTTAACCCACCCGGAAAGTTCGAGTGATGCTGATAAACTTTTTGGTCCCATTTTTTTCCGGTCATTCTGACTTTTTCAGCATTGATCACAATGACGGAATCTCCCGTGTCATTATTGGGAGTAAAATTGGGATAATGTTTTCCCATCAAAAGCACAGCGACTTGAGAAGCCAACCGACCTAAAGTCTGCCCAGAAGCGTCCACTAGTTTCCACTGCTTTCCAAATTCGCCTTTTTTTACAAAGTACGTTTTATCAATCAGAGGAGCTCGTTTTGGACCCGAAGCTGGCTTCTTTGATTTTTCCTTTGATTCCAAAGGTTTATCAGAGGCCGCTTTAGCAGTCTTTTTAGCTGCTGCGGGCTTTTTTGGGTTTTCTTGGTCCTGAGGACCTGTTTTCTTAGTATTTGCCATAACCTACAACTCTTTCGTTGAACTGCAGAGGGATACTTCAGAAAGACCGAAGTTGTCAAGAAATGGGAGAGAAAAGGGAAACTTACCGAAAAAGAGCTCGAAAAGCCTTTTTGGCTTTTTCGGCTTCAGAGAGAATTTCAAGAGAATCCATGGGTATTTCACCCGTTTTGAGAAATTCAAAGAAAGTGCAGCTATTTAAACTCGAGCGATCTGAAATCCACTCGCTGTTGGGCTCTTTGCATTTAGAAGTGAGGTTCTCATCGTAATGGTGGCAGTTTTTACAACACTGCAGATCGCTTCCACAGTTAGGGCAGAGGCGGTTCTTATTTTGAACCTCAATCGTTAGCGGTGACCG
>JBJSXY010000009.1:0-3674 GCA_046086625.1 Pseudomonadota bacterium
CGACTCTTTTTGGGCGCTATGAAAATAAAATCGATAGAGAATCTGCATTTGAAAAAATTGAAAGCCAAAAGGTAGTAAATCCTAAACCTACTGAGCCCGTTTCTAGTGAAACAAAACCGAATCTTTTGAGTGAAATTTTACTGGGCACGACAGGGCCCCGCGGGGGTCGAAAAGCTGGCCTTATCGAGAAAGCAGCAACGAGTGCTGTTCGTTCAGCTGCTACTAATTTAGGGCGCGAACTGGCTCGAGGACTTTTGGGATCCTTAATCGGTTCTTCTAACTCTAAGAAGCGACGTTAATTAGCGTCCAGGCTTCGTACGGTATTCGTGCACTAATTGGAAAGTATCTCCCATCTTTTGATTCGATTTCATTCCCTCAGTGTTGGAGATGACTCTGAAAAAAAGTTCAGCAGAACCATCTTTTAGCTCTTCCGAAACTTTGTTTTTATACTGCTGACAGCCTTCCTGAGTAGACGGGGATAAGTGTCTTTGTTCGATTCTCTCATAGCGAGGAAGAGAGTCTTTAGTTATTTTAATTTCTTCCTTAACCCAGTGCTCAATCATACAACCAGTCCCCACTTCTTCTTCATTTGCTTTAAAGATCGTGCAAGAATAAATCTCTGTTGGGGAATTTATTTCAGACACAAGTTCGCACTTTCTCATTTTGTTTTGTCCGGCCCCGGAAATTTTTGCTGAGCGAGCTTTGGAATCATGAAAAAATAAAATGTTATCCAGGCGCTCCGGTTGAATGGATTGAAGAGCGGCATCAAACGGTTTGCTTTCAACTAAGTTTTCTTTCTTGTCACCATCCCAGGAGAGAGTTTTTGATTTTCCAGAATATTCTAATTCATAAGCTCCGGTTTGATTGCCTTCAGGAATTTCAATTGCGCTTTCAGTTGTTTCATTGGCTTCGTAAACGTGCGTCAGCATAAAAACATCAGCGAAATCGTTTTCATCTTTAAAAAGTCCCGCTTTTTGCATGGCTTTGAAAAAGTCAGGAGCTTTGTCAGCCTTTAATTCAGCTAGAAGATTCTTTTTATACTCGTCGCACTCTTTGGGGGTGTCTTTGTCAAAGACAATGGCTTCAGTCCGTTGATAATGAAGACCGTCTTGAATACCCCAAGTGATTTCTTCGATAAAAACTTTTCGGAGGCCACAATGGGTGGTTTCATCGACCCAAACATCTTTGGAGAGTGGCGTGCACTCTAAGTGTTGAGAAAAAAGTTCGCTTTTTCCTTCACACATTCGAGGTGCATCCGAACCCCCTCCCATCAGAGTGGCTGCTGGACCCTTGGGATCATGAAGCATGTAAATGGGAGCGGGAATGGGAGGCTTAGCGACTTTTTTGAAGTCGAACGATTTAACTTCGGGACGACGCTCCTCATCTCCACGGTATCGAGTTAAAAGATTAGATTCGATATAAGCTAATTTATAATTGCCGGAAAGGCCCTGGCCCAGTGAATCGGGACTTGCGAGAAGGGAAGTTAGGGAGAGGAGACATCCAACAACAGTGATCCACAAATTTTTCATAGAACCTCAATTCTGGGGGGATTTTAACCGGGCTAACGCGAAGAGTCAAATAAACTCTGGTTGATTGAACAGGATTATAAGTATAATGAATCCGTAGACTTATGAACCTAAAAAGAGCGATAGAAAAAATTGAGGAAGCGGGGGGACTTCTCGTGTTCCCCTTAGATAATCGAGCTGAACCTCAGTCTCTTTGGGCAAAGCTCTACCCAAAAAGTGAAATGCGGTGGGAATGGGATGAAGCGGGGGATGACAGAGTAGTGAAGCTTTGGCATTTACGAACTGAGCTCTCGGTTTGTAAAGAAGTGGTTTACACCAAGTGGTACAAAGGAAGAGCTACTTTCTTTTCCAGAACCGTATTTCAAGCGCTTTTAGCCGAACTCGCATTTCCCAGGAAAAGCATTCGAGTTCTATCCCAAACGGCTCAAACTATTTTAAGAGTTTTAGAAGAGGATTCTCCTTTAAGTACCAAAGAACTAAAAAAACAAACTGGGCTCAAAGGCAAAGATCATGAAAGTGAATATACCAAAGCTTTGAAGAGTCTTTTTGAACGAGGACTCATTGTGGGGTTTGGCGAAGTAGACGATGGTGCTTTTCCTTCGCTAGCCATTGGAGCAACCCTATTGCTTTTTGATGAACTGTGGGAAGAAGCTAAGACTTTGAGCCGAGCCCAAGTTGAGAAACACTTAAATCAGCTTTTTTTAGCTCAGCCTCTTTTTAAAAAAGAATTTTAAAAAATAAAGAAAGGTTTTTCAGTCGCTCCAAAAACTAACATTATTTTAGGAAAAGATTTTTTATGAGTTCTGCACTTTCTGCTATTGGCATTATTCCCGCAAGATTTGCATCCACCCGATTTCCCCAAAAAGTGATTGCTCCTTTAAATGGAAAACCGATGGTTCAGTTCATTTGGGAGGCAGCTTCTCATGCTAAATCATTAGGAGGAGTAAAAGTTGCGGTCGATCACGAAGAGGTCTTTAAGGCAGTAGAAAGATTTGGGGGAGAAGCGGTGATGACCCCGAGTGAACTCCCCAGTGGCTCAGATAGAGTTGCTTTTGTAGCTAAAAATATTGATGCGGATATCGTTGTAAATCTTCAAGCAGATGAACCCCTTTTATCCTCTGCTGCGATTGATAGCTTGGTTGAGCTTTTAAGGAACCACCCCGACTTGGATATGGCGACTTTAGTGGTGCGAAAGAAAGATACTCAAGGATTAGAAGATCCTCAGGTGGTGAAATGCGTGGCTTCAGCGAGCCAACGAGCCCTTTATTTTTCTAGAAAACCTCTTTGCTCAAATGTAGAGGGGGAGTTTTTGAAACATATTGGTATTTATGCCTATCGAAAAAAAGCCCTAATGGCGATTTCGAAGCTTCCGCCAAGCCCCTTGGAGCTAACTGAAAAACTTGAACAATTAAGGGCTCTTGAGAACGGTTTGTCGATTGGAGTCTGCTTTATCTCAGATGACACTTTGGCGGTCGATGTGCCCTCAGACTTGGAAAAAGTGGAAAGAGTTTTGAGAGCAAAACCGAGAGTGGTAGTCTAGGGTCCTTAGAAAGTATCCTGCAATGAAAACAAAATACATTTTTGTCACAGGTGGCGTTTTAAGCTCGTTAGGGAAGGGACTCAGCTCTGCTTCTCTTGCTGCACTTCTTGAAAATCGGGGTCTTAAAATTACCCTGATGAAAATGGATCCTTATTTAAATGTCGATCCAGGCACGATGAATCCATTTCAACATGGAGAAGTGTTTGTCACAGAAGATGGTGCTGAAACCGATCTCGATTTGGGGCACTACGAGAGATTTACGAATGTAAACTTAAAGCGTGAAAACAGTATTACAGCTGGCCAAGTGTACGAAACGGTTATTGCCAAAGAACGCCGGGGTGAGTTTCTGGGGGGAACGGTTCAGGTTATTCCTCACATTACAGATGAAATTAAAGACAGAATTAAGCGAGTCGCCAAAGATAAAGAAGTCGCTATTATTGAGATTGGCGGCACAGTGGGAGATATTGAATCTCTCCCTTTCTTGGAGGCGATTCGACAGTTTCGATTTGATGTGGGGGAAGAAAATGTTTGTTTTATTCACCTCACTCTGGTGCCCTTCATGGGAACTTCCGGGGAATTAAAAACTAAACCCACCCAGCACAGCGTTC
>JBJSXY010000010.1:0-2616 GCA_046086625.1 Pseudomonadota bacterium
TTCGGCATGCTGCGCTGCATCTCTTTGAGCGTCTCTGCAAACTTCATCAGCTCCTGCTTTCCTCCATCCTGTAGATCAGCCGACGCTGATGCAAAGAAGACCTCAGAAGAGAATACGAAGCGGTCGCCTACGATGCGAATATCAGGGCGGTTACTGAGCACCTTCTTAAGCTTCCCGAAGAACTCCGAGCGGTAGTCCGCAAGCTCCTCGGCTTTCTTGATAAAGGCGAGGTTGAGCTTCTTGTTTAGATCCTCAAGACTCTTGTCCTTCTCGACTACCTTGGCTTTCTCTGCGTCGAGGTCAGACATGAGAAGCCGCAACTTGCGGTTGAGCTCATCCACTTGCAGTGCGATTGCCGCAAGCTGCGCCTCCGCTTCGGCTTTCGACTTCTCAGTAACAGTGAGCTTCTGCTCGTTGGTGGAGAGGCTTGCAGTGAGAGTCTTTCGCTGTGCCTCAAGGTCTGCCGCGAGCTTCTCCTTCTCAGCAAGAATCGCACGGATTGCGGCGAGCTGCGCTGCCAGCTCAAGCTTCTCCTTCTCGGCTGCGGTGAGCTTGAGCTCACTTGCTGAGAGGCTCGTGTCGACCTTCTTCTTCTCTGCGCCGAGGTCCGCCGAGAGCTTCTCTTTGTCGGCGAGAGCCTGCTTGATGATTGCTATCTGCGCCAGCAGCTCGATCCGCTCCTTCTCGCTCGTGGAGAGGCTGAGGTCTAGCTTCTTGTTCTCTGCGCTCAGATCTGACGCTTCCTTCTCGGTCGTCTGCAGAAGGGCCCGTATTGCCGCCAGTTGTGCTGCAAGCTCCTGCTTCTCGCGTTCGGCCGCGGAGAGCTTCTTCTCGGTAGTCGAGAGGCTGCCGTCTAGCTCCTTGCGCTTCTTCTCAGTCTCGCCCGAGACCTTCTCTTTCTCTGCCAGGGCAGCCTTCAGCGCGGCAAGCTGCAGTGCCAGCTCAAGCTTCGCTTTCTCTGTCTCAGAGAGCTTCTGCTGGGTCACAGCGAGGCTGGAGTCGAGCTCCTTGCGCTTTCGCTCCGTGTCGGTTGCAGACTTGTCTTTATCTGTGAGCGCAGCCCTAATCGCCGCTAGCTGGGCCGCGATGTCGAGCTTTGCTTTCTCAGTTTCTGCAAGCTTCTTCTCCGTGGCCGAGAGCCCCTGGTCGAGCTTCTTCTTCTGGGCCTCAAGCTCGCTGTTGGTTTTCTCCTTATCGGCGAGCATGGCCCTGATAGCGGCTAACTGCGCCGCCAAGTCAAGCTTCGCTTTCTCGGTCTCAGAGAGCTTCTGCTGGGTCGCCGCTAGGCTTGCGTCGAGCTCCTTGCGCTTCCGCTCTATGTCACTCGCAGACTTGTCTTTATCTGCGAGGGCAGCCCTAATCGCAGCTAGCTGGGCCGCGATGTCTAGCTTTGCTTTCTCGGTTTCTGCAAGCTTCTTCTCTGTGGCAGAGAGCCCATGGTCGAGCTTCTTCTTCTGTGCTTCGAGCTCGCTGCTGGTTTTCTCCTTATCGGCGAGCATCGCCCTGATAGCGGCTAGCTGTGCCGCAAGGTCTAGCTTGGCCTTCTCGGTTGCAGCCAAGCTCGCGTCAACTCCCTTCTTTCGGGCCTCAAGGTCAGCGTACAGGCGGTCCTTCTCTGTGACGACACCTTTTAACGCTATGAGCTCGCCTTTGTTGCGGCCAAGCTCATCGGCATTTCGCCGCATTTCATCCTCAAGCTGTATTGCTCGTATGCGAGCACTGTCCGCGCTCGCCTTTTCAGCGGTGAGCGTCGTCGAGAGTATTCCAACTTCACTCTCAAGCTGCGCTGCCCGGGCGCGAGCTGCCTCAGCACTCTCTTTCTCAAACGAGAGCATACCCGAGAGCTGCTCGAGCTTCTCGCTCAGCTGTCCCAGCTCAATATCTTTGTCCGCTACGGCGCTCGAGAGGTAGAACTGGGCTGCCACCATGATCATGAGCACGACGGCGATCATCATCAGCATCGATGACAGCGCGTCAACGTATCCCGGCCAGACGTCAAAGTGGCGACGCTTCGCCCTGCGTGCGATGTAGCTCATGCTAGTTCATCCTTGTGTCGCTCTTCTGGACCTCTGCAGCGAGGAGCTTCGCGATTACTCGCAGCTCATCCCGCAGCTCAGTCGTGTGGTTAGTGGCAGCACTGGAGAGCTGTCGGCTAATCTCTCGCAGGCTCACATCGACGTTCCTGACATGCTCCTCGACGCGAGCAGAATTTGCCACGTGCATTACCTCGACGAGCTGTGAAAGGGCCGGCGTGGTCTCGTTCTGTATCTGAGTAAGCTTCGCCATGAGAACGTGGTGCGCCTTGACGTTGTCGTTCAGCGCTGCGACAGCCTCAGCTAGGGAGCGAAGGTGTCCTTGCTCAGCGATCTGGTTTTCGTGTTGCTGGCGCATCGTCTTGTGAAGTCGCTCAAGCTGCTCCGTGACGGCCACAATCAGGGCTTCCTGGTAGTTTGCCGGCGGAATCGCAACGTTCAGCGTAGGGTGCGAGCCTTGCGGCTGAGCTATCTGCTCGGCGATAGCACTGCGTCGGCCCAACCACTCCTCAAGCTCAGAGCAGAAGAGGTTCTGTGCGCGCCCCGTTTGCAGATCAAGGAAGCCCAAGATGAGGGAGCTGGC
>JBJSXY010000011.1:0-6748 GCA_046086625.1 Pseudomonadota bacterium
ATCGAGGGGCTTTATAACATGTGCCAAGGACCTTTGGGCGCTCACGCTGACGAACATTTTCCCTTTGTGGCTTCTCTTTTTATTTTTGTTTGGTTTTCTAATCTCATGGGACTGATTCCACTTTCAGCTTCTCCAAGCGCCAGTCTTTACACCACAGTCGCATTAGGGCTTGCGAGCTTTGTTTATTACAATGTTCACGGCATTCGAGCTCACGGACTGGTGGGGTATTGCAAACACTTTTTGATGGGGATGGGGCTCGCAGGAATTCCCATTGCTTTTTTTGAACTCATTTCTCATGTGCTTCGGCCCGTTACTTTGGGGCTTCGTCTAAATTTAAATATTCAAATCGACCACATGCTAGGTTCAGTGTTTGGATCGATTGTGAGCTATATCGTTCCCGTTCCACTCATGATTTTCGGAATCGTCGTTTGTACGATCCAAGCCTTCCTGTTCGCAACCCTCACTTCGGTGTACTTGCAAATGGCCACCGAACATGAAGATCACGGACATGAAGGGGAACACCATCACTAAAAAAAATTTTGGAGGAAAAAATGAAAACAAATCTATTAAAAAAATACGGGTTCTTGGCGATTGGCATGATGCTAACTTCGTTGAGCGCCTTTGCTGATGAAGCAGGTGCTGCTGCTGGCGCTGCTATGAGCGGCGATTGGGCAAAAGCTTTTGCTGGAGCCTTTGGTATTGCATTGGCAGTGGTTGCTGCTTCTACTGCTCAAGGTAAAATTGCTGTTTCCTATATGGACGGCGTTTCCAGAAATCCCGGCGCTCAAAAGAGCATGGGAACACAGTTGATCCTAAGCTTAGTGTTCGTTGAAACGCTGGTTCTCTTCACTGTGGCTATTATTTTCGTAAAGATGTAATAGATAAAAGATTAAGGCACCGTAGGGCCCCTGGGCTTTACGGTGCTTTTTTATTTTAAGAGAGGTGCTAGAAATTTTCCGGTGTGAGATTCGGAAACTTTGATGAGATTTTCTGGCGTGCCCTGATAAAGAATTCGCCCGCCGTCTGCTCCCCCTTCGGGTCCCAAATCAATGAGATAGTCCGCTTGTTTAATCACATCTAAGTTGTGCTCGATAACGACGACCGTGTTTCCCTGATCAACTAAGCGATGCAGAATCTCGACAAGCTTTTTGACATCGTGAAAATGAAGTCCGGTTGTAGGCTCATCTAAAATATAAACGGTTCGACCTGTGGCTCTTTTGGTGAGCTCTCTTGCGAGCTTAATTCTTTGAGCCTCTCCCCCGGAGAGGGTAACCGAGCTTTGCCCCACTTTAATATAGCCAAGCCCGACATCGAGCAATGTTTGAAACTTTGTTTTAAGGGCCGGAATTTTATCAAAGAAACTTGCCGCTTCTTCTATCGACATTTCTAGAACATCCGCAATACTCTTGCCGCGATATAAAATCTCTAAAGTCTCTCGGTTGTAACGACGTCCCTGACAAATTTCACAAGGAACAAACACGTCAGGAAGAAAGTGCATGCTGATTTTGAGTGTTCCATCGCCACTGCAGGAATCGCATCGGCCCCCCTCTACATTGAACGAAAATCGTCCAAGCGTATACCCACGCACTTTTGCTTCAGCGAGATTTGCAAAAAGCTGGCGAATCTCTGTAAAAACACCTGTGTAAGTGGCGGGATTTGATCGTGGCGTTCGACCAATGGGGCTTTGATCTACGTAAATGGCTTTATCCACATTCTCAAGCCCTGAAATTCCATCAATCGAAAGACCCCCTAATGGTTTTCCGGAAAAGTGCCGTTGAAGAGCAGGCAGAAGAGTATCAATAATCAGTGTGCTTTTTCCAGATCCTGAAACGCCTGAGACGCAAATGAAAGTTCCTAAAGGAAAAATAGCCGTTTCGCCTTTTAAATTATGAGCCGTTGCATTTTTTAGAGAAATCGCCGCCTCTTTTTTTGCTGGCCGGCGTTTTTCTGGAACAGAAATTTCAACTTCTCGATTCAAATATTTAGCCGTGAGTGAGGTTTTAGATTTAAGAAGACTTTTGGAGGGGCCAGAAAAAACCACTTCTCCCCCATGAACGCCAGCCCCCGGACCAATATCAATCACGTAATCTGCATGTTGAATAGTTTCCTCATCATGCTCAACTACAAGGACGGTATTCCCTTGATCTCGTAGGCGCTCGAGCGTCTTAATGAGCCGCTGATTATCTCTTTGGTGAAGGCCAATACTTGGCTCATCCAAAACGTAGAGAACGCCCACTAAGTGAGAACCAATTTGAGTTGCAAGTCTAATGCGTTGAAATTCACCTCCCGATAGCGTACTCGCGGACCGATCCAGAGTAAGGTAGGTAAGCCCCACATTCTGTAAAAAATCGAGCCGAGCCTGGATTTCTTTTAAAATAGGTTCAGCGATGGGAGCTTGGGAAGGGCCCCATTTTAAAGCAGAAATATTTCGCTTAGCCTCAACAACAGTTGCTGTACAAAACTGAGAAATATTTTGTTGGTTGAGCGTTACGGAAAGAGATTCTTTTCTTAAGCGGGCACCCTGGCAATCGGGGCAAGGGAGATAAGTTAAAAAATCAGAGAGAAGTGCGCCGGCTTCTTCTTCAACGCCCTCTTCAAGCTTCGATTCCAGAACGGGAATTACGCCCTCAAAACGTTGACGGAATTTAGAGAACTCTAGCTCATCGGATCCGCTCCCAAACAAAATAATTTTTTTGGTTTTTTCGGGGAGCTTTTCAAAAGAAGTTTCGACAGAAAACTTGTACTTTTCACACAGGGGATCCCAAACCTGAGAGAGCCAAGCCTTGCTCTTTCCTGCCCAGGGTGCAATCGCCCCTTCTTTCAAAGACAGTTTCGGATTTGGAACAATGAGATCTGGATCAAATTTGCTTTCTGTTCCCAAGCCTTCGCAGGTTTCACACCAGCCATGCGAACTATTGAATGAAAAACTTCTGGGTTCTAGCTCGGGGAAACTAATCCCGCAGTCAGTGCAAGCAAAGTGAGTTGAGAACAGGCGAATGGAGGCGGGCTCCATAAACTCAACCTCTGCAAGGCCTCCCGCGAGTTTTGTGGCATTCTCTAGGCCCTCCATGAGGCGAGTTTCGACTCCGGGCTTTAGAATGAGGCGATCGACATACACAGAAATATCATGTTTAAAGCTCTTCTTAAGTTTGATGGGAGCTGCAAGACTCATTTCCTCGCCGTCAACGCGCACACGAGTAAACCCTTGGGTTCGAAGTTCCTGCAGTTCTTTCTGATATTCCCCTTTTTTCCCGCGAACGATGGGCGCAAGAATAGAAAACCGAGTTCCCTTCTCTAGAGCTAACAGCTGATCTGAAATCTGAGAGAGGGTCTGGCTAGTAACCGGTTTTTTACAGGAATAACAATGAGCGGATCCTAATCGGGCATAGAGAAGGCGGAGAAAATCATAGATCTCTGTGACAGTACCTACAGTTGAGCGTGGATTTCTTGAAGTGTTTTTTTGTTCAATGGAAATCGAGGGAGAGAGGCCTTCAATGGAGTCGACATCTGGTTTGTTCATTTGCTCTAGAAACTGCCTTGCATAGGCAGAAAGCGATTCTAAATATCTTCTTTGGCCTTCGGCATAAACCGTATCAAACGCTAGTGAGGATTTTCCTGAGCCGCTTAACCCGGTAATCACTACCAGCTGATTCCTGGGAATATGAAGAGAAATATCTTTAAGATTGTGCTCTCTTGCACCTTTTATCTTGATCTCTTTTTGAATCAAAGGGCACTGATGATTTCATTAACGGTTGTTTCAATTTCGTTTTTGATTTCTTTCAGCCGGCGTTCGCTAGTGGCTTCAAATCGCAAAACCAGCACTGCTTGGGTGTTGGAAGCGCGTACTAGTCCCCACCCATCCTCAAACTCAACTCGAGCCCCATCAATCGGATTTACTCGATAACCACGATCTTCGAGCTCTTTCTTTGCGCGCCTTACCACCTCAAACTTTTTCTCATCAGCACACTCCATTCTGATTTCCGGAGTACAAAAAGAAGGAGGAAGATCTTGCAAAAGTTGAGCGGGAGTTTGTTTTGATTCAGCAAGGATTTCAAAGAGCCGAACAGCAGCATAAATAGCATCGTCAAAACCAAAGTACCTATCTTTGAAAAACATGTGTCCTGACATTTCGCCCGCTAAAAGCGCACCGGTTTCTTTCATTTTGGCTTTTATTAAGCTGTGACCCGTCTTCCACAGAATTGGTTTTCCTCCATGGCGCTCAATATCTTGAAAGAGTCTGTGGGATGCCTTGACTTCAGATATGATGGCAGCGCCTGGGTTATCCTTTAACAAGGACCGAGCGTAGAGGACGAGCAGTTCATCACCAAAAAGTGCGCGCCCACTGGCATCAATAACAACCAGCCGATCGGCATCGCCATCAAAACCGATTCCCGCCGTAGCGCCATTTTTTCTGACTTCTGCTGCTAAAAACTTCTGACTCTCTTCTTCGGTTGGGTCGGGTGGATGCACAGGAAATCGACCATCTGGTTCGCTTAAAAGCTCAACTACCTCACAACCCAACGAGCGGAAGAGTTCAGGGGCTACGACACCCGCAGCACCATTTCCACTGTCTACGACAACTTTTAAAGAAAAGGGGTGTTTCACGCTCTTTTTAATGTGTTCGCAATAAGCTCGCTTAATATCAACTTCTCGGACAGATCCCTTTCCCTCTGAGAATTTTCCGATCTGGATTAAGTGCTTTAGCTCCTGAATCTCTCCGCCGTGAAGGGTGGTCTTGCCCACACAAATTTTTAGTCCATTGTGTTCAGGTGGATTATGGCTTCCCGTGATCTGAACTCCCCCATCCGTGTTTAAATGAAAAACCGAAAAATATAAAAGGGGGGTTGGAACAAGCCCAACATCGATAACTTCAAGGCCCGTTGAAACTAAGCCCTCAACGAGAGCCTTTCGAATTCTGGGTCCTGAAAGGCGGCAATCTCTCCCCACAGTAAATGCTTTTCCGTTTTTAGAACGAACAAAGGTTCCGATGGCTTTGCCGATGAGAAGGGCGGCGGAGTCGGTCAAGTCTCGGTCTGCAATTCCCCTAATGTCATATTCTCTAAAAATGCCCTCATTCACTTGCATGTTTGTCTCCCATTCGCACAATGTGGGCCTCAGCTTTTTTTCGCTCTAACCAAAGAACCATTTTCTTTTCCACTTCGCTGTTAATCATTTGTCCGCGCAGAGCTTCTTTTTTTTCCTTTGAGAGCGTTGCAAAATCAGAAGCGCGCGTTTCTAAAAGTTTTAAAAGGTGATAGCCCCCTGAAGTCTTAACGGGACTTGAAACTGCCCCGACGGGGAGTTTTGTAACAACACTTTTGAGTTCTGTAGAAAGAGAGGAAAGCGATAAAAACCCGAGATCTCCGCCAGTGGCAGCTGTTCCAGAGTCCTCCGAGGATGATTTGGCCACTTCTTCAAACTTTTCCGGAGTGCCCCGAAGACTTTGATAGAGTTTGGCAGCCTTTTGAGAGCTGCCCACTAGAATATGAGCCAAGTGATATTGGAGATCTTTTCCTGAGCCTTGATTTTGACGAAGATAAAAGTGGCGAAGTTGTTCATCGGTTACTTCCATAGAAGGCTTGATTTCTCGATCAATTAAATTTCTTCTTTCAATTTGTCTTCGAAGACCATCCTTGTATTCAGACATGGTGGTTCCCAATTGTTTCAGCCGTTCCGCAAGCTGGCTTTCGCTGATCCCATTTCTTTTAATGATGGTTCTAATTTGGGCTTCAACTTCCTGATCACTCGCTTTTAGCTCGAGGCGCTTCACTTGTTGATCGACAATCGTTTCTTCAACCAAAAGCTGAAGGGCGATATTTTTGTCTTTGACTGCTGAGGGGTCGACCCCTCCGAAGAGCTCTTGAAAAGCTTTTGATTGGAGCTTTTTTTGGAAACGATCAATATCAGATTCCAAAATAATGTCGCTATTCACCGAAACAACGGTCTTATCGAGGGTTCTACTCCACAGACCAGAAGGAAAAAGAACAAAAAAAATGAGTAGGCCCAAACGGTTCATGCGAAGAAGACTCCTGTTTGACTCAAATTACTGGAACGAGAAGCGAACCGCAAGGAAACAGGTTACAATATCGAGATGCCATTTGCTCTGTGGGTTATTTTGGGGGTTTTCGCAATTGCGAGCTCGGCTGCCTCGAAAACGGTGCTCCTTTACACTGCGAATCGTCATGGGGAAATAAAGCCATGTAGCTGTCGAGATGAGCCCATTGGTGGAATCGACCGAATGGCCAGAAGAGTGAAAGAAGTAAGAAGCGTGGGGCAAGCGGTTTTCTTAGATGCGGGCGAAACATTTTTTTCAAGTCCCCAGCTCAATCCAGCACGAACTAAGAGCGAACTGAAACGAGCCCAAGCGATTGCTAAGAGCTATAAACAAATGGGGCTAGCCGCAATTTTGCCGGGAGAACGAGACTTTGCTTTGGGGGTTAGCGTGCTTAAGACACTGATTTCGACCAGCGGCGCTGTAGCAGTTTCAGCCAATTTGGAAGCAGAACAATTAGACATTCGGACCTCAGAAAGCGTTTCTACTGCCGAATTTAAAATCTTGGTAACTGGCTTAAGCGATTTTGATGGAGCAAAACCCAAGGCCGTTAAAACCCATCCCCCAGAGGAAAGTCTTAAAAAAGTATTGAACACAAAAGAAGCTAAAGAAGCAGATCGGATCGTCGTTCTCTCTCATCTAGGTGAAAAAGTGGATCGAGAGCTTGCCAAAAAATTTCCAGGACTCTTCTTTTTG
>JBJSXY010000012.1:0-2351 GCA_046086625.1 Pseudomonadota bacterium
TTCAACTAAGGAAAAGCCAAGTCTTTTTAATTTCAATCCGTATCTATTCATTGAATTTCGCTTCTATTAAAAATAGATGAACTTTCGAAAGAAAAATAAGCTAAGTCAGAATTGTCGCCATTCTTTTTCCAAAAGCCCGCATAGTTAATTTTGATCTGTTGCTTAGCAGCCGCCAGTGATTTGAAGTCGGTGCAGTTTCTCGTTGTGCCTAAAATTTTAGCACTCTGACTATCATCCTGAGAAAACAGTTCGACTCGAACTTGCAAAAACGCATTTTGAGAATCGATGAAATCCGTGGAAGTGGTATTTGAGGGGGAGTTTACTGTTAAGCAAAATATAAACGGAGAATCATCGCTAGGTCCTGGAATACTCATTCCGCTCGATGCTTTACATGCAGCTAAAGCTGCTGCGATTTCGGGCTTACTAGCAGGGGGATTTGGAAAGGCTATTAATCCGGGAGCCGTGGATCCCGATTCAATCAATAAGCGAGTGTTGGTCCCCGGGAACAGAGGGGGAGACGTATTAAAAAGAGTTGCGAAGTCGCTCCCTGGATTAGAGCTGTCGGGACATTTTGTGTCTAAAACCGCAGCGACTCTCTTTGCTACCAAGCTCGCAATGGCTTTTGATGATTTCGCGAATGAAGATTTTGATTCGGTTCGTAATCGAGAGCGAACTAGAAAAGGAAGGGCTTTTCCAAGAAAAGTAAAAAGAACACCGAGAATCGTTATAGTTACAAGGGCACCAACCAAAGTAAAACCCCTTTGTTTCATGGATTCGGTCCTTTTTCTAACCTCAAAGCTCCTCCTACTGTGCCGGTTACTAGATCTCCGTCATAGCCAATTTCCATGGCAGCATAATAACTATTATACTTGATGGCGTTCTCCAATGGATACCGAAAGGAGAGTTCACCGGTATTCCAATCTACGCCCTCTAAAGTCCATCTTTCTTCGTGTTGTCCCAAATAATAAATCTGACCGGTTTGAGTACTCATTGTAGGAATGCCGTTAGGCACACTGAGTTTCGAGTTTGCCCAAACCGATCGGAGGTTTCTTTTTTCTGGAACCCATTCAAACTTTTCAATTCCGTAAGGAGCGTAATCTTTGTAGTTCGACCAAAGAATGATCCAGAAATTAGACCAAACGTCTGCGGGGTGATCGCCATAGTCGTTATTCACCGCGACGGCTTCATAGCCTCTTACCAGAAGCGATTGGTCGGTAATAGATCGTTCTCGAGCTGGATCACCAAAAAGAATCGGAGTAATGCCAGCTACTCTTTCTGAAAATCCAGGAATGGGTTTCCAGTTTTTTGGAATTTGGTCTCTCCAGAAAGCAATAATGTTCATGCGCTTATCCCCATCTGCGATGATGACCAATTTGTCTTGTTCGCCTGTTCCCATCACAGTGGGAGTAGTTCCCGACCCCCGGCCTAAGCGTCCTGGCATTAAAACATCGGTGCTGGGATAAGAGGATTCCCATGCTTTTAAGAGCGTATGGCCATTCCAAGTTAGCCGGACCATTCTTTTATGAGTGACTACATAAAGTCCTCCGTCTTCATCCAGAGCTAAGGAATTAGACACTTCTTCATCCCGACTCAAGCGATGAAAAACCATTTCACCAGTGTCTCGGTTCATCACAATTACTAACGACCGATCCGTAACCATTGCGAGGTAACCGTCATAAGTGAGATTCATCCCGACAATGACTTCTGAAGAATCAATCAACTGGTTATTAGGAATTCGGAACTCTTTTAACTTCCTAATTCGAGATTTGGGTTCACCGGGTTCTTCTTCTTGATAAACCAACACAGAAGAGTCGCGCGGAATAAATATTCGACCTTCTTTATCCAGTAGCGTATACGCTCCGGAAATAGCTTGAGTTCCCTTTCCTGATTTTCTAACTGAAGTTGCACTTCTCCATTTTCCTTCATTTCCATTCAATTTATAGAGCGAAGTTCGAGAACTACCCCAAACGCTGAAGTTTCCATTTTCATTTTTAGGAGAAAAGTTGAGTGTGATGGCGACCGCTTCTTCAGGAGCCATTTTCGCTTGGAAAAGCCCACGTTTGATTTCAGATGGGTTTGGGCCGGGAAGTGGTGAAGACGCTTGGCAATAAGGGTTTCTATGCGTCATGGGCCAAGGAGAATCAGCAAGAAATGGGTTGCGAGGAGGTTCATTAAAATCGTGCGCCAAAGCCGTTAGGGTTAGAATCAAAAACAACATGGGTAATCTCCTAAGTTTTTGAGATCTTAGCTTAAAGAAACGGTAACGCAAGCGACCAAATCGAAGGCGTTACTCAATGGTAAAATAAGAGTCTTATTTTTAAATCTCTCCCGGAGGGTTTTGTGAAAAAATG
>JBJSXY010000013.1:0-9358 GCA_046086625.1 Pseudomonadota bacterium
GGCTGAGGCGTCATCTTAAGACGGGTTAAATCAAATCCTTTCTCTTTGATTCGCTTTAAAATTCCCTGATACACTTCTTCTTTTAAGATAGGAGTTCGACTCAAAATCCAAAGATATTTTTGGCGGGGCTCAGAAACAACAGCGTACTGATATTCTTCATCTAAGTCGATGATCCAGTAATTTCCCCAAAAAAGAAAAAATTTAACCTCGAGCTTGGAGTTTGTTTTTGGATCTACTACTCGAGCAATACCTTCTGCCTTTTTTAAAGGTCCCGTGAAACTATCTTTGCGGCATTCATTCAAGACGCTGATATTGCCATCTTCGCGCATCGAGTAAGTTGCTTTGGTTGCTACACAACCGCGTTGAAAGAACATGGGATAGCTAGCTATTTCATACCAAACTCCCAAATATTGATTAAGATCCACATAGGGAACCGTATCGAGTGAAAATGCGGGGCAGCTAACCAATAAAACTGAAAAGCTTAGGGCCAAAAGCTTTTTAAGCATGCGTACTCCTAAAATTTAGCCACAAGAGCAGTGGAAAAAACAGTGTCGAGCTGTTTTTTGCCTGCGCCCGCCGGCGTATTTCGATACAGAAAGAGATACCCTGTTTTTAAAGAGAACACATCACTCATTTTGACTCCTAAACTGACTTCGCTATTGAGTTGCCAATCGGAAGAGCGGGTCAAATTGGGAAGATATTCCACATAGGCTTTGCTTGAAAGAGTCGGAGTCCATTGTGCAGCCCACTCTGAATAAATTCTCAAAAAATGGCTCGTGAGTTTAGCATTGGGATTTAATTGGTTTTCAGCTGTCAGACGATAACCGAGCTCAGAAAAAAGCGAGTGCTGATTTCCTTGAATCCATGTGTATTTAGATCCTAAATCAACCGTATGTCGGTAATCCAAGTTAGCAAAAACGTTGCTGTCCATTTGATAACCCAAATAAGCGGAAAGAACGGGCGATAGGCTGCGTTCATAGCGTGCTCCAATTGCCCAGTTGCGGGCAGTTTCTGTCCCAGCAGCTTTTCCCAAAAGATAGCGTGCTTTGGTTTTAATAGCGTCGCTGGGCCAAAGATACTGGGTGGCTTGCGACAGGCTATAGGTTTGATTCTCAGCATTTCCAGATGAAATCACGGCACTGGCTTCTGATTCATGTCCCCAGCCCATTTTGGGCTCAGAGGAAAAAGCAATTGTGCAGCTGAAATTAAAAGAAAAAAAATCGAAAACTTCATGGACTCTCCTTGTTGGGGAGAAGATTTAACTCAGAGAAAAGGCTTTGCCAACAATTGTCACAAAAAATCGAGTATAAGAGAGGCATGTTTAGGGTTTTCTTATTCTCGATAGGAATAATAGTCGGATGTTCAAGCTTGGGGTTTGCTCAAGAAACCACTCCCTTCGAAATCGCGGGCCGCTATGTCGGTGTACTCCATAATGAAATTTTGAAAAGGGACCAGAGGGTTCAACTCGATATTTTGGTGAGTAACGAAGGAGACGACGATCGAGAAATTGATCGGTTTGAGTTTATGGCTTTTCTTAAACTCCAATTTGGCGATTGGAGTAGCTCCGAATACATGACCTATCACTTTGATAACATCAAATTCAACTCTCAAGCTAAGACCTTACCTTTGGTTCATCCCGATCAAGAAGTTAGCGTGATTTTAAATTTCACAGGGCCTGGCCAGTTCACGGGAACGTTCCGTTCGAATTATGGTGGAAATATAGGTGAAATTACCTTGAGTAAATTAGGGGATGTCCCTCAGAAATATACATTCATCGAACCAGTTGCTGGAAAATATGAGGGAGTCTGTGGGGATGGCTCGCAACACATGCTCCATGTAGTCACTTTTCGAAATACGGATGACACAACAAAAATTGGAAATCCCTTTTCGTCTTATCGCATCCATGCCAACTGGGCTCGGAAAAATGATCCGCTCTGCATCGATTCAGCGGAAGCCTGTGTGGAGGGGGTTTTTGACCGAGGAACTTATAATTTTTTCGATAATGATTTAGTTCTGATGGGCCCCCGAAAAACAGTGAAATGCCAAGCGATTGAAGGTGGAATTAAGTGCCGAGATTGTGAATTTAAAAGAGTTCAAAATGACCACACGATTGCATTCAAAAGTGAAAAAGAAGTTGTTGAAGCTTTTCCGGGGCGTCCCCCCATCAAAAATACAACCCCTAAAGACGTGGGCGGAATTTATCGCGGGTACGTTTACCATGAATACTTAGGTACTTATCAACGAGCTGAGCTAAATATCCAAACGTTTCAAGAGGCGGGAGTTGAGAAGTCGGATGAGGAAATAAGTATGTCCGCAGTTGCTCAATTGTTTTTTGGCGAATTTTCTCAACGTGAAGCCGTTAGCTACCGATTTGCAACGCGAGTTTACCCCGTTCATAAGTCCCCTTTTAGATTTAGTTTTCAACGGCCTCAAGCGGATTTGGATGCAGTCATTCATGTAGAGGAAATCGGGGATGGAATCGTAAGGGGCACTTGGTATTCACTCCTGTTCGGTCGAGTGGGCCAGTTTGAAATGAGAAAAGAGGGGGAAGTTCAATTGCCCCCAACAGTCACGATGATGAAATCCATCGCTGGATTTTACCGGGGGCCTCAGTGGGATATTAATTTGATTGTAGAGTTGGGACAAACTCCCTTTAATAGCGATAACCCCTTTCATCCTTTGACTTTCTCCGGCTGGACCATCCTGAGAAATCTAGGATTTAGGGTTTCCATTCTGGATGGCAGTTATGATTTCTATACGGGAAAGCTAGGATTCATTTTATCAGATGGCTCAGACATTGTGGGAATTCGAGATCAACAGGGAAATGTCCAGTTGAAAAAAGTGAACCACATGATGGCTACGCCTCTTAAAAGTTTTGATCTCGATAAATATGAATTTGTATCTTCCGATCATCCCTTCTAAAATTTGATTAAAATGGAAAAAAATTGGCATGTGATCGATTGTCGCTATCAGTTTCCCCGTTTTGCAGCCGCTTTTCTGCAGGTTAGGAACGGGAGAAGTATTTTTATTGAAAACAATACGAATCAAGCCCTGCCCCATTTATTAGAAGCTCTTCACAGCCATGGAGCCGAGGAAAAAAATGTTGATTATCTCATCGTGACGCATGCCCATTTAGATCATGCAGGAGGTACAGCTGCTTTAGCAGAGAGATGTCCCCATGCAGTTGTACTCGCTCACCCCAAAGCAGCTAAAACCCTGATTGCTCCCGAGCGATTAATTGCGAGTGCTAAGAAAGTTTACGGAGAAGATAAGTTTTTTCAAATGTATGGCACCATTAAACCTTTGCCGAAAGAGAGAGTGCGGGAAGTGGGGGATGGAGAAGTCATTCCCTGGCAGGACATTTCGCTTAAATTCCTCTATACGGAAGGGCACGCTACCCATCATTTGTGTGTTCTTGATGAAAGTAGCCAAAGTATTTTCACGGGAGATGCATTTGGATTAAGTTACCCCGCTTTAAATGGGGTTCATCCTTTTCATATCCCTTCAACGAGTCCAGTAGATTTTAACTATGCTGAAGCGATTCGAGCGATTGATTTAATTGAGGCCACTCAAGCTAAAACTGCTTATTTAACTCACTACGGTCCTGTTTCTGATATCTCTGAGAGAGCTCAGTTATTACGAAAACACCTTCTTGTTCATGTGAATTTTATTAATGAATGCGAGGAAATGAAGATCCCAGACTCTCAAGTCGAATCGATGATTTTAAAAAATTTATCGAAGTATTTTGAAGAAGAACTTAAGGCTTGTGGGATTCAAATCACTGAGGAGGTCAGGTCTTTATTAAAAATGGATTTGGAACTTAATGCAGCCGGTCTTGCCGTTTCCTGTCTGAGAAAGCGAAAACAAGCAGCATGTTAAAAAGTTGGATTGTTTTTATTCTTTGTTTTGCTTCTTTTTGCTTTTCAAGTAGTGAAGTTGTTTTCTTAGAAGTGCGCAATGAAACGGGTAACCTCGTAGTGTTAGAGCCCGATTTTCCTTATGCCCATGTGGGTATTTTGCGAAATGAAAAGGTTCTTCATTCCCATCCCAAAACAGGAGTTGAGTGGTCGGATCTCAAAGAGTTAGAGCAATTTGGAGTTATCAAAGAAAGTTACAGAGTAGAACCAGCTCAGGGCATGTTAGAAGTAGCGGATCAGTGGCTTGGGAGATCCTACGATTCCCTCTTTTCATGGAATGATGAACAGTTTTACTGTTCAGAATTAGTGGCAAAGATCTTGGGAATTGCACCCGAACCCATGCATTTTGATCCCCAATTGTGGCCGCCTGGATTTGCCCATCTTGAGGGAAAACCCGGGATCTCACCCGGTAAAATATTTAGAAAAATCAACGGACGGGACTTTTCTTTTTGATGAGAGCCTGTAATATTGGGGCCTTAAAAGGAGATTAAGCATGGGTGCTTTTACACGAAGACAAGAAATCGATCGCCGTCGACGAAGACGCGCCAAAATTAAGCAAGTTAAAGCTAAAATAGCAAAAGCTAAAGATGGTAAAGATATTGCAAAGTTAGTTGAGAAAATTAAAAAGATTTCTCCCCAATATCCCATTCAGAAGTAATTTAGAGCTGACTGGTGAAATCGAGCCGGTCAGCTTCTTTTTCTTTATCCGTCCAGTGGAACTCCTCACTCAGAAGGGCATGGACTTTAGGAAATGCTTCTTCAGCAGCTTTCTTATCTAAAAAAGCGAGTCTGGTTCGTCGAAATAAAACATCAGAAGAACGGCTCACAAATTCATTTCTAGCAGCATAAAGAACTTCCGCCAAAATTATGGGGTGTTTTGGATGGAGTAACGTCTTAAATTCGTTTTTCGCTAACTCAATTACCCAATGAGCTTGATCGCCATACGATTTTAAAAGGTGTTCAGTAGTTTGAGGAGAAAAGTCTTTTTCCTTCCAGTCCGTGGCCAGGTTCGCATGAAATGACTCTGCTCCTTTTAGTTTTAGTTTCTGAGTCATACAGGAGCCTAGCGGTTTTTTGAGGCGTTCACCTAGCCTGTCCACAGTATCTTTCGCCATCACTCGATAAGTTGTCCATTTCCCACCAAAGACACTCAATAAGCCTGAAGGACTTTCATCGAAAGAATGATCTCTCGAAAGAGAAGCTGTCCCTTTGTGTGAAGTTTCGTCAACCAAGGGTCTGAGTCCGGACCAAGTCGACTTAATTTGGGGGTAATCGAGGTTGCCTTCAAAGTATTGGCGATACTCTTCTTGAATGAAAGAGATTTCTTGATCAGTAGGCTTTGGATCTGAGCTTAGTTTGGCCGGATGGTCGGTAGTTCCTACGAGTAGATGACTCTGCCAGGGTAAAACAAAGAGAACTCGTTTGTCTTTAGTTTTTGGTATCAGAACGCCTACTTTGGGAGGAGGTGTCGGAAGGGAAGTTACCAAGTGAGCCCCCGAGCTCACTCTTAAAAGAGGCTTGCATTGAGGAGAATCCAATTTTCTGACTGTATCCGTGTGCGGGCCCGTCGCATTGATTACTACCGTGGCCGAAGTGGACCACGTCTCATGCGTTAATGAGTCTTCTAGTTGAACTCCCGTAATTTGTCCTGATGATTTAGTAAAACCTGTAACTCGAGTGTAGTTGGCAATGACCGCCCCTTTTCCAGCAGCTGTTAAGACAAGGCTAATTCCCATTCGTGCATCATCGAACTGACCATCATAGTAAATGACTCCTCCTTTCAGGCCACTTTTTTTAAGAAGGGGACAGAGCTCTAGCGCTTCACGGTGCGAGACAAAGCGACTTCGATGGACAAGGTTTTTTCCGGCCAGCCAATCATACATTCGAAGCCCGGTATTGTAGTAAGCTGCTTCCCATCTTCGATACATGGGAATTAACAAAGGAAGCCATGAAACTAGGTGAGGAGCAATTTCACTCAAAACCTTTCTTTCCTGAAGGGCTTCTCGAACCAATCTAAATTGGCTGCGGTCCAAGTGCATTACAGCTTGCTCCAAATAGCGAACGCCTCCATGAACTAATTTAGTGCTCCGACTAGAAGTGCCAGTGGTGAAGTCTCCTTGTTCAACCAGAGCTACTTTGAGTCCTCGACTTTGAGCATCCAGAGCTATGCCAGCCCCGGTGGCGCCTCCTCCAATAATCAGGACATCAAAGGAATCGTTCTTGAGGCGTTGTATGGAATGACTGCGTTGCATGTTAGTCTTTAGATTTTAACGGGTCTTCAGGAAAGATCCTAGAAGGGATGTCGGAAATAGGATAATTCTTAAGTCCATGAGTCAAGATAGAGATTGGTTACTGAAAGCTTTAGACCTCGCTCAGCAGCGCAAGGGAGTTACGTTTCCGAATCCTGCCGTAGGGGCGGTGGTCATCAAAAATGGGCAAGTGTTGGGTCAAGGTTTTCATTGGGGAGCGGGCTATCCCCACGCTGAGGTTGAAGCGCTTCGCGGAATACAAGAGGAGGAGGCAAGGGGGGCAACTATTTATGTAACTCTGGAGCCCTGTTGCCACTTTGGAAAGACGCCCCCTTGCAGTGAGCTGTTAAAAGAAAAAAAAATTAAACGAGTGGTTTATGGGTACTTAGATCCGAATCCAAAAGTTTCTGGAAAAGGAGCGAAAGCTTTAGCTCAAGCGGGAGTGAAAGTTGAATGGGTTCCATTGCAAGAAATCGAGGTGTTCTATCAATCTTATAGTTACTGGACGCGGACTGGAAATACATCTTTAACTGGAAAACTGGCCCTGTCAAAAAATGAAGTAGTTGCTTCTTTTGATGGAAGGCCCATTAAGATAACGGGTCAATCAGCTGACGACTATACTCACTTACGGCGAGCCCAAGCGGATGCTCTGCTAACAAGTGTAACTACTGTGATAAAGGATGATCCCCAGCTCAATGTTCGTTTGGGGAGCTCTGTTTTAAAAAAAAATGTCTGGATTTTAGATAGACGGCTTCGATTTCCCCTTGATTGCCAACTCATGAAATCAGCACTCTCAATTACTTTAGTTCATGGGCCCACTTACGAAACAAATAGAAAAGAAGAATTAATCCATGCAGGTCTTCAGTGCATTGAAATTCGAGAAGCAAGTGATCAGCTCATTTTGTCTGATTTAGCTCGTGAGTTAGGAAACAAGGGATTTCATGAGGCTTGGTGTGAAGTCGGACCCAAATTATTTTCAGAGTTTTCAAAAGCAGGTCTTTTTCAAGAGATTATCCTCTACCATTCAACACAAATTGAAGTTGCTAATGGAAAGAAAGCATTTGATGATGAGAAGGAACTTGCTTTTAAAAATTATAAAAAAGTATCAGAAGAGAGGTTGGGCCCAGATCTCAAAGAAAGTTGGAACTTAAAATGATATTTTTGTGGGGACTTGCAATACTACTTTGCTTCGGTCGTTGTGCTAGTCTGAAACCGATTCAAAATGCTAGAGGCGACATCTGTTTTTCACCCACAGAAAGCTGTGATGAAAAATTAATTCGTTTTATTCGTTCAGCTGAAAAATCGTTAGATGTTGCGGTTTTTGACGTCACTCATCCTCAGATAGTTCATGAGATTTTAGTGGCCACCAAAAAAATTCCAGTCAGAATTCTCGTCGATAAAAGGCAAAGTTTGGGTGAGCATTCTCTCGTGTCCCTATTAGTCAGAGCTGGCGCTCAAGTAAAAGTGGGACATCAAAGAGGGATTATGCACCACAAGTTTGTTGTGTTAGATCAAAAAGCAGTGGAAACAGGTTCTTTTAATTTTACGATAAATGCGAGTTTCAAAAACCAGGAAAACCAAGTTTACTTAAGTGATCCCGTCTTCGTGAAGCGTTTTCTGAGACAATTCGAAATCATGTGGAGTGAAGGCCGTGCTCTCTGAGCTAAAAAAAATTGCAAGCCTTGCTTTTCCCATGATCGTGACTCAGCTTTTGTGGATGACCATGCCCGTGGTCGATAACATGATGGTGGGGCATCTGGGGGCTGAGTTTCTTGCAGGAATGGCTCTGGCCACTACTTACTATTGGCTTCTTCAACTTGTGTGTCTTGGAATTTTGAGTGCTGTGAATCCGCTTATTTCCCATGCTTTTGGGCAAGCCCACAGCCACGAATTTAGAAAGATCATTCAATCTGGCTTAGCTTTGGCGATCGTTTTGGCAATTTTAATGATGGGTTCTATTTTTTTCGGGGAAAGAGTCCTTTTAGAATTGGGGCAGAGCCCAGCATTAGTTCAAATTGCACGTGAATATTTCAGAGCTATTGTTTGGGGAGTTCCATTTCACCTTGGGTTTATTGTTTTTAGACAATTTTGTGATTCAGTTGAAGATCCCAAGCCAACTATCTTTTTGGTTGTTTTGGGTGCTTTCCTTAATGCAGGTTTGGATTTTATTCTGATTTATGGAAAGTGGGGCTTGCCGCGACTTGAAGTGGCTGGAGCGGGAATCGCTACCGCCATCAGTCAGGGATTTATGTGTTTCGGATTGGCCACCTATGTGACTCGTTCGCGGAAATATCGACCCCTACAGCTTTGGAAGAAACTCGAAGTTAACACCGAGCGAGTGCGAGAAATGTTTAAGATTGGTTTACCCTCGAGTGGAGCGATGCTGTCTGAAATGATTTATTTTAGTGGAAGCACGTTTATCATGGGCCTGATGGGGACTGTGGCTGTAGCGTCTCATCAAATTGCTTTGAATGTTGCTTCTGCCACTTTTATGGTTCCATTGGGGTTGTCATTCGCCATTTCTGTTAGAGTCGGTGGATTTGCGGGGAGAAGAGATTGGGCTGGAGTGACGCGCTCTGGAAATGTGGGCTTGATGCTGTGTCTCTTTTTGGCTTTTGTAAATGCAACAGTTTTGTTGGTTTTTTCTGAACAAATCGTCAATTTATATTCCGTTGATTCAGAGATTAAATCGTTAGCTGAAAAATTAGTGAAAGTTGCGGGTGTGTTTCAATTTTTTGACGGCCTTCAAGTTGTTGGTATTTATATTTTACGAGGATTAAAAGATACGCGTATTCCCTTTATTAACACGTTGATTTCTTATGCCGTGATTGGGATGGGGGTGAGTGTGGGGCTTGCATTTGGATTCAAGCAAGGACCTGTTGGTTTTTGGCTCGGAATGATTCTAGCCCTCGCCGTAGCCGCAGGCTTGCACCAAATTCGATTTAGAAAAGTTATCGCAAACGCGCTTTTCCTTGAGAAAACAGAGTCCAAGCAGTGAGTTTATAGAGCAGTCGAGCTCCCACATTAGCATCCCACTCATCTTGATTTGAGGGATGGGGTGCCACTTCATTTAAATCAAATCCGATTATTTTTCTTTTCGATAAAGCGAGGGCCTTTATCAGATAGACCGCTTCGCTAAATTCAAGTCCCCCCGGGACGGGAGTGCCTGTGTGGGGACAAAGCTTGGGATCG
>JBJSXY010000014.1:0-6176 GCA_046086625.1 Pseudomonadota bacterium
TGCAAAGACTTCATACGGCTCAAGGTTCTGCACGTATTCAAAAGAAAAATTTCTCAGCTCGGGAGCAGCCCAAGAAGAAAATGAGCAAATAAAAAAAGCTAAGATAAGAATGTTGTGTTTAATTTTTAAGTCCTTGTGAGACTAAGCGTCTTTTTTCAGAACTGCGAGTTTGAACATCACAAAATCTGTTACACCAGCTGTATAAATGACTTTCTTTAAGAGATTGAAAGGCAGATCTTTATCAGCTTGCATCACAATATTGCCCACCCAGGAATCATCTTCGCCAGCAGTTTGCACTTGAGAACGCTCTTTCAATTTCTTTAGTTCAATGGCTAAATTACGAATGGTAACGCCATCTCCCAAAAGATCAGATTTTTTTACGTCTCCATTTTCAAATCGGACGACTTCTTTATTATCCACCAAAATCGCATTTCTTGTCACGACGAGCTGAAGTGCTGGGACTGGAGTTTGAAGTGCGCTCGACGAAGGAAGAGTGAGGTCTTTTCCAACGCTGAAGTCACTTTTTACAGCCGAAAAGTTTTGCAACAGAAAGAAGAGAAGCGCCATGAGGATATCTAGCATCGAGGTCAAACTCAATCCCGAAGCAACCTCATTTCTCTTTTTCATTTTTTGGGTAAACGCCCCACCTAATCGAGAACTACCCATTATACGCCTCCAATACTGACGTCCGGGAACAATCGATTGTATTGTTCACTTTCGGGCCTGCCCATAATCTCAACGGGAACTGTTTTGTAACCAGAATCATCTTTTTTTAATTCTCGAGCAGCGTCCATCAAATCTACCATCACGAAGTACGGAGTTTCATCAGAGGGCATCAAGGTTATTTCTCGTGAGTCTGGTCTTTTACTTTTTAGTTGAACCAGAAATTTATGAACCTCTTCCATAGGCCACTTCCCATCTTGACCCACGGGAAAAGATTTTTCACCGTCGACATCACTGCGAACCCGGACCCCTTGTGCATTGATGTAAACCAACACTTCTAGTTTGTTTGTAGTGTCTTTTGCTTTTCTTACTTCCTCGGCGGTGCTTGCAATTTTCGGCAGTGGTGCATCAATAATCACAACAGGCATGATGCTCGCAAACATCAGCAGATAGAACATCAGACAAGTGATCATATCAATCATCGGCGTCAGATTGAGCTGATCGTCGGGTCGAGATCGGTTTGTTCTGGAACTGGGCTTTTTCGCAGCCATGTTTTTCCTCTATCTCTCTACTCGCCTGCTGAAACATCATCATCAGATGAAGCCGAATGACCGCCTTTTTTGGATGCGGAAAGCAAATTGATAAGCTTCACGGAATATTGGTCAATATCTGAAATGATTCCGTTAATACGGGATTGTAAAAATGCATTCACAAATAGAGCTGGCATTGCAACCATGATTCCCAAAGCAGTTGAATTCATAGCTAGAGCAATTGCTTTTTGCAAAAATGCTTGCCGTTGAACTGCATCAACTGCATCGCCCCCTTTGAACGCCATGATCAAACCTACAATCGTTCCAAAGAGACCCAACAAAGTAGCAAGGTTTGCCAAAACGGGGAGATAGAGAGCGCGAGCTTCTAATTTAGGAAGAACTTCAAGCGTAGCTTCATCCACTGCGTTTTGAATATCGGCTTCGGAGTCTTTCGCTCGAGTTAATCCAGCTTTCAGAACTTTCGGCAAAAGAGCGCCCGGTTTGCTGTTACACAAGCTGATGGCTCGGTCGATATTATCACTTAAGATATATTTCTTTAGTTTTGCCATAAAAGCTCGGCTGTCTACCGAGTATTGTCGGATTCTAATTAAACGCTCAATGGCAATTCCTGCAGCGAAGAAACCGGCTGTTAAGATCACGTATCCTGCAGTTCCGCCATCCTTAATAAACTGTCCAAATTCTGATAAATCTCCCATAACCAAAGCCCCCAAAAAGGTAAGTAGTAAAGGCAAGTAAGAATTTCTCTTACCTGCTCACGAAGAAATATCGGTAGGTTCGTTTTTTTTCTTAAGGGAGTGGTTTAGAAGAGGAAGAATAGGCCACTGGCGTAGCGCACCGAGAAAATATTAGGCTGATAAATCATGTGAGGAAAGGTTGAAACGGGAGTTCCAGCCTCAAATCTAAATTCGGGAGTTTTAAAGTAGTGAGCCGCTACTTCCAATCTCAAACCTGCTCTGGGGCTAAAGTAAAACTCAAGGCCGCCTTGAACTTGGCCCGTAATCACATTATCGATTCTTTCATTGGCTGCTGAGTTGGTAATATCGTACGAAGCTTTTCGCTCCACTCGAGAAAACCCAACTCCCAATCCTACGTAAGGAACCAGATCCCCCACTCCAAATCGATACCGAGTCCCTAAAATAACGGGGATGGCCTTAAATTCGAATTGATTAAAAAGTGCCTGGTTTAAAGATCCGTTATTAATTTCTTTCCGAGTGTCATAACTAAAATGCCCAACACTCGCATAAAGCTGCCAATGATAAGCAAGAGAAAAAAGAAACGACCCTTCCACATTGAAAAATGTGGAATACCGCATTGGCTCTCCAGCTCCTCCAGAAGTCGATGTACTATTTACAACGGAAGTTACAGGAAGAAGAGAGGATAAAGAAAGATCCACTCCCCAATCTGAATCATGAGCTTCATTTTCTGTGAACTTATCGCGCTGAAAAGAACCAAAAAGACCTTTGAAATCCTTTTTAGCTCCGAGTGAAGCTGTCGAAAAACCTAAAAGAATCAGAATGGTAAAGATGATTTTCACTGGATTATTATAGCACCTGAAGAAGAACTTCATCGCCTTTTTTAAACCCGAGAAGCTTAGCTGCAGAATTAGAATATGCTGCGATTTCCCAAAGACCGTGGGAACCGGGAATTAACCCCACTTTGCCTTTGGGGATGGCCTGATAATGAGAAAAAACTCCGAGCTTCTTTTTTTTCAAAATCATTTCAGGTTTTGAAATCTCATAAGGAGAAACAGCTAAAACTCCGTTTCCAAATTTATCAACGTAAATCACTTGGCTACGAATGGAGTTCTTTGATTTCTTATTTTCTGGAAAGCCTTTCAGTTTAAAAGATTCGATTCGATTAAGGCGCATGGCATTTCCCGACAAAAAATGCCCTAAAAAGGGGATAAAAACATCACGGCCATAAAACGTGGGGGGAACCCCTTCTGGAACCGGAATTTCGTACACCAACGCAGCTTTCTGACTGCGCTTTTCAGCATCCAAAACAGCCCAATCTAAAATTCCATTATCAGGCCCTAAAAAATTTCCTAATTCTGTTTGGATGAAGAGATTTTTTCGGTCTCCCCCTACCCCCGGATCGACAATGGCCAAATGACAGGTTTGTTTTGGAAACCATCGATAGGAACGCCAAAGTTGAAACTTCGCCGCATCTTTATCAAAACTAGGTATGCTGTGCGTTATATCTATGATTTCTGCTTGGGGCCTTAAATCAAGAAGAACCCCTTTCATTTCAGATACATAGGAATCATTTAACCCGAAGTCGGTTGTTAAAGTAACAATGTCTTTCATAAAGTTCATTTTCATTGATTTCGGCCCCACTGTGAATAAAAATCCGTCGGTGTTTTATTTTGCAAAATCTCTTCAGGCAGCCGCCATGGCGGTTACTGCTTTAGCGCTCTTTGTAGGTTTTAAAGAAGGCTCAATGACAAAAGAGCTAACCATGTTGGGCATTGGAGTAGTTATTTTTTTAATTGGTCGATTAGTAGAACAATTTGGAAGTCGAGGGTAAGAGGCAATGGCAGGCCATAATAAGTGGAGTAAAGTAAAAAATATCAAAGGCGCAATCGATGCAAAGCGCAGCAAAATTTTTACAAAGATCACCAAAGAAATCATGGTGGCCTCTCGAATTGGGGGAGGAAATCCTGACACCAACGCGCGCTTGCGTTTAGCGATTCAATCGGCTCGCGAAGCAAGTGTGCCCAAAGACAATATCGAACGAGCTATTAAAAAGGGCACTGGCGAATTGGCTGGAGAAGCCATTGAAGAAGTCACTTACGAAGGATACGGCCCAGGCGGAGTAGCTGTTCTTGTAGAAACCACCAGCGACAACAAGAATAGAACGGTCGCTGACTTGCGAAGCATTTTTAAGAGTGGTGGCGGGAATATGGGCGAAAGCGGAAGTGTGAGCTGGATGTTTGACAGAGTGGGGCAGCTCGTTTTTGAACCCAAAACTTTCTCTGAAGACAAAATAATGGAAATCGCTCTTGATGCTGGAGCTCAAGATGTCACAACTCAGTCAGACGGCACCATTGAAGTGTTGACCGCAACGGCAGATTTGTATCGAATCAGAGACGCCTTCGATAAAGCGCAAATGGTTCCTGCGGCTTCAAGCTTTGCTTACGTTCCCAAAACCTCAGTGCCGGTAGACAAAGAAAAAGCTCAACAGCTTTTGGAACTCCTCGAAAATTTGGAAGATCATGATGATGTGCAAAAGGTTCACGCCAATTTTGATATTGATGATAAACTATTAGCAGAACTCACTGCTAAATAATGGAAAAGATCATTCTCGGAATCGACCCAGGTACTCACCGATTAGGGGTAGGTGTAATTAAAAAGTCGGGGAGTTCTTTTAAATTGATTTCCGCTGAAACTCTTCAAGCGCCATCAAAAGAAAGTCTCTACGATAGACTCAGCGATATCTATGAGAAACTAGACCTTATTCTTGAAACCTATAAACCTCACGAAGTTGCCATCGAAGATATTTTTGTTTCAGAAAATCCACGAAGTGCTTTTCAAATTGGCGTAGCTCGTGGCTTAGTTTTTGCGCTTTGCATAAAGCATGGGGTAAAAGTTTTTGAATATGCCCCAACCCAAGTGAAACAAACCGTGACAGGTCACGGCCGAGCCGATAAAGAACAAGTAAGGAAAATGGCGGGAATTTTGGTAGGAAGCTCACTCGAAACTGGACTGGATGCTTCCGATGCTGTGGCGATTGCTATTTGCCACGCAAGCCAAACTCGCTTGAAATCTTTACTATCATGCTAGGTTTTATTCAGGGAAAACTCATTTCCAAAAATTTGGAAAATCTTCATTGTGTGATTCTTACACAGGGTTTGGGTTACGAAATAATTGTCCCCAAAAGAAGCTTAGAAAAACTCTCTGCTTCTTCTGAGGTAAGCCTTTGGCTCCACACTCACGTGCGAGAAGATATTTTAGCGCTTTATGGTTTTGAATCTGAAAATGAAAAAATTTTCTTTCGACTTCTATTGTCGGTTTCGGGGCTCGGACCCAAAACTGCTCTTTCTCTTTTGAGTGAATTTGGAACAGATACTTTGATTGAACTTATTTTGGGAAAACGAATTGGGGAAATTTCCAAAGCTCCCGGTGTCGGTAAGAAGACAGCTGAAAGATTGGTGATTGAACTCGTTGGAAAAATTGAAAAGCTCAGTTGGGCCACGGGAAATTCGATGTTGGCTTCTCCAGCCGAATCTAAAACTCCTAAGGGACTTATTCAAACTCGAGAAGATTTATTCTCGGCTCTCACTCACTTGGGATATCTTCCTCATCAAATTAAGTCAGCTCTCGATAGGGCTATGGCTTCTGAAGAGAAGTCGTTTGAAATGCTTCTTAAGCTCTGTTTGAAAGATTTGTCGAATCGTTCTTTAAACACCAGCCGAATCAGCCCTGAGGTGGAAAATGGATGAACGCGTTTTACAAAGTGATTCTCAAAAAGATGAAGTTTCTTTGGACGTGAGTCTTCGTCCTAAATCTTTAACTGATTTTATTGGTCAAAGAGAACTGAAAGAAAAGCTTTCCATTTTTACTCAAGCAGCAAAGCTCAGAGGCGAAGCTTTAGATCACACTCTTTTTTCAGGCCCACCAGGATTAGGTAAAACTTCTTTAGCTCATGTGATGGCTCACGAGTTGGGCGTCCAAATTGTTTCGACTTCGGGCCCTGCTTTAGAAAAAGCAGGAGACTTAGCTGCTATTCTGACCAGTCTTAATCCCAGAGATATTCTATTTATTGATGAAATCCATCAACTGAGCCGAGTAGTGGAAGAATCTCTCTACCCCGCTATGGAAGACAGACATCTAGATATTGTTTTAGGTGAAGGACTGGGGGCTAGGGTAATGAAATTACCCGTTCCGCCTTTTACTCTTATTGGAGCTACCACAAGAGCTGGACAACTTACTTCTCCTCTGATGGGTCGTTTTGGAATGGCTC
>JBJSXY010000015.1:0-4195 GCA_046086625.1 Pseudomonadota bacterium
CCAAGAGTCAAAAATGTTGTTTTTGTTCTGTCCGAAATAAAACCTGGTTTTGGCGAACTAGGTTTAGGAGCTCTCTATGAGGATCCTTTATTTAGAGCGCGCTCATTTTTGGGGGTTGGGTATCGAAATCTGTTTGGTCTAAATCAAACGGCTTCTGTTCGTTCTGAAGTGTCTTTGCCTATTTCCAGAAGTAACGTCCTGATTCCTTTTGTTGAGTACGCAGCCTTAGTTAACTATCGAGCTCCCTATTTGGCGGAACTACCTTTCACATTTTCTGTTCAGGGGGGATTTACAAGTTTTCAAGTTGCATCTTCATCGGATGGAAAGCAGAGCGATTTGCAAACTAAAGCTATAGTGGAAGAGCGATTAGAGAAACGATTTAGCAGGAACCTGATGGCTCAATATCGTTTGCATCATTTAGAGCGAACTCGAACGGAGGTTCTTGAGCGTCAGGATTCGGGAGGAACGAAAACACTCAGTGATACCGTGGATGTTATTGGATCCACCGGGCCTATACTGACACTAGACTTAAGAAATGACCTATTCAACCCAACCTCAGGAAGTCTTCATTCATTGGATTTAGAGATGGCTCATCCGGTCTTACTGTCCAGTCAAGACTTGTCATTTCTCTTGGCGTTACAGCGTAATTCTTTCTATATCCCCATTTCTAAACATTTTACGTTTTCGGTTTTTGTGGGCACGGGTTGGGCGAAATCCTTGATGGGCAGAGCTCTTCCTGAAGCGCGACTTGCGAATGAATTAGCTTTGGGTGGTCAGGGGAGCATCAGAGGCTATGCGCCAAAACTGTTTAGAGCTCCAGCAGGAGTGAGGGAAATGGCTTTCTATAATTTGCGAACCGAAGTCTCGGTCCCTCTTTTTGGAGAAGTGAGTGGTGCTGTTTTCTTCGACACGGGTCAGTTATTTCCAGAGCTCAAAGCCGATAGTCGAAACGATGGAGTTGGCTTGGGCTTTAGATATAAAACTCCGGTGGGACCCATCGTTTTGGATTTAGCGCACGGCCTCAGTCCCGCGGCACAATCCATTCTCCGATTTACATTTACGGTTGGTAGTATCTAACCGCTAGCTCTGTTGTTTACTTGAATCTTAAGTTTGTTTCCTGGAAAAATGCGAGATTTTTTTAAACTATTCCAACGAAAAATATTTTGAATGGTCACGTTGTATTTCTCAGAAATTGACCACAACGATTCGCCTCGTTTAACCATGTGATACACATAATCAGAGCCCGTGGGAATTGAGGTGGTAGACTCAGAAGAGGGCGATCGATTTGTTTTTTTTGAGGGAGTAGCCGATACGGTGGCATAGACAGAAGGATTCCACTTCGTGTTGGCAATTTTTCGCTCTACAAGAACCTTACTTCCAACGGGTACTCTAATGGTATAGGTCTCACCCGCTGTTGGAGTTGTTCCTTTAACAAAAGCAGGATTTAAATCGAGCATTTCATCGCCAGAGCAATCAATGGCCCGAGCTAGCTCTCTAAGAGAAAGGGATCGAGATGTTTCGACAGTTTCGAATTCAAGAGGATCTTGATAACTTAAATCCCGAAAGCCGTATTTATGTGGATTTTTTGCAATGATGGCCGCCGCTATAAGCTTAGGAATATAGTCCTTGGTTTCTCTTCTTATTTGAGATGTGTCAGCAATTCGCCAGTAGTTATTAGTTTTGAGTTCTTCAATAGCGCGGAGGATCTTATATTCTCCCGCATTGTAAGCGCTTGCTGCCAGGTACCAAGATTCAAACATCAAATAAAGATCTTTAAGATAAGCTGCGGCAGCTTGAGTTGATAAAATGGGATCCCGTCGCTCATCGAGCCAAGAGTCAACTTTCAAACCATATCTTTTGCCCGTAGCTTTCATAAATTGCCAAGGACCCACCGCTTTTGCACGAGACTTAGCTCTTAAATTAAAGCCACTTTCGATGAGAGCTAAGTACACAAGATCAACTGGTAAGCCAGACTTTTTAAAGATTTCTTTCATTCGAGGAAGATAGCGGCTGGAGCGTTCCAAATAGCGCTCCATGTGACCTCTTCCTTTTCCAGTAAAATAGTCAATCCAACCTTCCACGCGAGAATTCACCACAATCGGAAAATCATATCGGCTATTATCGTAAAGACTTTCGGTGTTAGGCTCTTCTCCTCGGATTACTTCATCCAGTTTCAGATTCTCAATTTCTTGGGCCTTTGAAAGATTTTTTCCCGAAGGAACATTAGTGAGATCAGAATCTCTTTCTCGATCCAGCATGATCGCAATGGCATCATTTGAGCGAATAGACGATGTCCCTTTGTCCTTCGGGCTCTTAAGTGAAGAGCAAGAAACAATGAACAATAAACTTAGGAAAAAAAACTGATTTTGATATCTCATCTGGCCATCCTCGTGCCGCTTTCTAATGCGTTCGGTCCTGACGTCGAAAGTGAGACGACTCCAGAAGCCCCCCCATAATCTCTCTTAAATAAGAAGCAGCGATTACTCTTAATTGGTCCAATGTAATTTCATCTGTCTTAATATTGTTTTTGGCCATAATTGCTTGGAGTTCTTTCCGAATGGCCTGAGAAGGAATCCCAGAAAGTTGAATAACTTGATCTAAAAGTCGGTTTTTAGACGCTTTTTTCGATCTTTTTTTTCTTTTTGGTTTTTTGATTTTCAATGGGATCCTTTAAGTCAAAATTTTAGCATAGAAATCAAAGAGTAGGTACTTGGGTTGCGAGATTTTCGAAGCTGGCATATTGCGCTAACCAAGCTACTTTGACTGAACCTAGGGGACCATTTCGATGCTTGCCAATAATAAATTCTGCGACGCAAGCATTATTGGGTTGCACGGGTTCCATTTCTTCCCGGTGAATAAAAATAATGAGGTCTGCATCCTGTTCAATCGCACCTGATTCACGAAGATCTGCAGGAGTCGGTCTTTTGTCTTGGCGTAACATGATTTGACGATTCAACTGTGCAAGAGCGAGTACGGGCACTTGAAGTTCTTTAGCTAAGGCCTTTAACGAAGCCGATATTTCGGAAATCACTCGCTCACGGTTATCATTTTTATTGGGACTACCCATGATTTGAAGATAGTCCACCACAATGAGCCCGATATCTCCCAACTGGGCTTTCAAGCGGCGAGCTTTGCCTCTTAATTCAAGAGCGGTGATTTGAGAAGTGTCGTCAATATAGAGTGGGGCTTCGGAAATACTACCAGCCGCACGAGTTAATCTTGCCCAATCTTGTTCTGTCAGTTTACCACTTCTGATACGCGTGGATTCAACTTTGCCCTCTGAAGAAAGCAAACGATGAATAATTTGCATTTTAGACATTTCTAACGAGAAAAATAAAACTGGACGTTTAGTGTGCAGAGCCGCATAGCGAGCCGCACCCAAAGAAAAACTGGTTTTACCCATACTTGGACGACAAGCCACTACGACAAGATCGGAGGGCTGAAAACCTTGAGTGAGTTTATCTAGTTCAATCCAGCCAGAGGGAGTCCCTGTTAGCTCATTTTGATTTTCAAATCTCTTCTCCAGTTCTGAAAAGGCCGAACGCACAAGGTCCCTCGCAGCGGCAACGTTCTCAGATTTCTTTGAAGAGCTGACTTTGAAAATTTCTCTTTCTGCAAAATCAACTAACTCAGCGGATGGAATGAGAGGGTCAAAACCCTTCTGAGCGATTTCAGTGCACGACGTAATTAAACGACGTTTTACCGCTTGTTCAGAAACAAGCTGTGCATATTTTTCAGAGTGAAGAGCTGTAGGCACTCGTTCCAGGAGTTCAGCGAGGTAAGCAGCCCCGCCTACTTCTTCAAAAACCCCCATCTCTTTCATTTTAGAAGTGAGGGTGACTATATCGATGGGCTCCGACCTTTTTGCCAATTCCAACATCGAATTAAAAATCTTAGAATGAGCAGGTCGATAAAAATCATGCGTCGATAAAGTATCGGCTACTCTATCAAAGCTTTAATTATCTTTATCAATAAATCTGTTCCATTCGTTGCCTTCTCCTGATTGCCACGTTATTAAACTTCTATGGCGACAATGGATTCGAGATTACCGCCTCAAAATCTTGAGGCGGAACAGTCTGTTTTGGGAGGAGTTCTCCTAGATAATCAAAGCTTTGATAGAGTAGCCGATACCTTATCGACGCATGATTTTTATCGACCTGCTCATTCTAAGATTTTTAATTCGATGTTGGAATTG
>JBJSXY010000016.1:0-4923 GCA_046086625.1 Pseudomonadota bacterium
CCCCAAAAAAGCTGCCGATGAAATTGAATGATGAGGAGACCGAAAAGGCGGAAACCGATTTCCTTCTCGTTGCTCCCCAAAAAAACTATAAATTCGACTCACTTCTACCAACTCTTCTTCATCTAATTGGGGCAACAGAGAAGCTGCTGAGTGAGAAAGAAGGGTTTTTCCAGAGCCGGGAGGACCCTCCAGTAGAAGGGGGTGGAAACCCGCTAGAGCAATAGTGAGAATTCGTTTGGCGTTCTCGTGTCCTACTATTCGGTCGATTGTTGTGGTTTGAGGTAAAAAACAATGGCTACTCCGAAGTCCCGCTTCTCTGGACGTTGAAAGAGGAGTATCTAAAAAGCAAAGGCCGATTGCCTCCTTAATATCTCGACAATGAACGATTCTTTCATCTTTAAATAAAGTGGATTCAAATTGATTATCGATTGGAATAAAAATCCGTTCTATTTTTCTCTCCTTAATCAGTACTTCGAGCAAAGGAATAAAGTGAGAGACCGGCCGGAGTTCTCCCGATAGATTGAGCTCGCCCAGAAATGCACATTTTTCAATTTTTTGAGCTGGGAAAAATCCCTCAGCGGCCAGAACGTTCATGGCAATAGCGAAATCAAAGTGGCTACCTGTTTTTTTAGTTTCGGCAGGGGAGAGATGAATCAGGATTTTTTTTGAAGGGGTATCAAATCCCAAATGATTCAGGCTAGCTCTTACTCTTTCCCTGCTTTCTTGCACTACAGTATTTGCCAAACCCGTAATTTGAATTTGGGGAAGCATATTTTGTTTGGAAGCCTCAAGGACAACCACTTGCCCCTCAAACCCGTCGATGCAAGCACTAAAAGTTTTACTGATCATTCTTTTGACCTTATGCAGGGCAAAGGCCATTTTTAAAACGCTCAGAAATAAGAAGTTTATAGAATTTTTGGATTCGAAACTGAATCTAAAGTTTGGTAAACAGACCTAGAAAAGATTGAAAACTTCGATAGAACCAAACAATAAAAAGATTAACTGAATGCCCTTTAAGAGAGGGGGCGCGCAAGCTTCTGCGAGGCCACAAAAGACGGGTGCGATAAGAAGAGCAGACGTTGCCAAATCCCCGTAAGGCGTTGTGATAAGAAGCGCTATCAACAGAGTGATAGGCAGCAAGCGATGAATGAGAGTTGAGAAAACAAAAAGACAAATTATGGATCCGATAAGCAGGATGAGAAGCGCAATTGTTTGGCCTAAATAAGTAGCTGTGAGAGTCCAGGACAGGCCAGACTGGATATCAAAAGAGGAAATAAGATTAAATAGAGCCGAGTCACTAATAATAGCCTGAAGATTTTGGTACAGATCCCATCGAAAATAGATAATTCCAGAAAGAGGGAGAAAAATATAAATCAATTTTCGAGCTAGAGTATCCGCAGAGGCATAACGATTTTGACCCACCAGAATGAGCAGAAGGAACGGAATTAAAAAGAGGGCTAGAGGCTTTGTGATAGCTAAACCAGCTAAAGAGAGGCCTGCTATTAGCCAGCGGTCATCATTTGCGGATCGAAGCACTAGCACTGTTAGGAGACAACTTAAGGAAAGAGCAGATCCAAAGCTAAGCTCATAGCTGGTGAGCCATAAAATAACTAAGACGCAAGTGTTTACAGCAACATCTGGAAGAGCAAGTGAATTGATGAACAAATTAAGTTCCAAAAGAAAGAGAATCAAAAAAAGATTTGAAAGAGCTAGGATGACTACTTCGGGTCTTAGTCCTAGCTTGGTATGCAAAAGATGGCCTATCCAAATAAAAGGGTCCTTTTTTAAATTCCCAGGATCTAAAACTTGAGTGGCTTCTGGAGACTGCGCCACGTGGCTCAAAAACTTTTCCCAAAGAACTGAAACGGGTTCGGAAGGCTGCGCAAGTTGAGAAGGCTGCTGGGAGAGCGAAAAATGAATAGCACTCAAAGCAATAACCAAAATAAAAAAACGGTGAGCAATTAAGCTAAGAGAAATTCGCCACATAAACTGACACTATATTTCACCCAGACGTGATTTGACGAGCGTTAAAGCAACCAAACAAGCGGTTTCGGCTCGAAGGCGATTCGGACCCAGTCCTAAAAAAGAAACTTTCATTTTTTGTAAAAGGTCTCTTTCTGCTTCACTCCAGCCCCCTTCGGGACCAATCAGAATGTCTGCAGGGGATATGACAGGAGCTCCTTTAGATCCATTGCGAAACTCTTCATCACAGACGATTAAACTGCGATTTATATCTCTGGATTTCAGCCAGGAATTTAAAGTAATGGGGGGACATATTTGGGGAAACCAAATTTCTTGCGATTGTTTGCATGCTTCGACAACTATTTTCTGCCAACGCTCTTCATTCCATGAGCCGGGATGAAGTGAATGATCAGTAATGAGTGGTTGAAAAGAGTGAATTCCGACTTCTGTGCACTTTCTAAAAATCAATTCAAGAGCTGCAGGCTTTGTTAATCCGAAAACCACCTGAAGCTGAGAACTCTGTTCCACGGTTCGAATAAATTTTATTTCGATGGTAGTTCGTTTTGGATTTGCATCCAAAATCACCCCATCAGCTAAATTCCCTTTGCCATCAATAACTGAAAGATTTTCTCCCGCTCGAAGACGAAGCACTCGAACACAATGAGAGGATTGTTCCTCATCCAAAGTTAAAACACTACCAATCGGAGGAATTTCAAGTGATAAAAAACGAGGATTGTTTAACATGGCGGTTAGTCATTACCCTGTTTCGACCCGATTGTTTAGCTTCATAAAGGGCTTTATCAGCTGATTGAATGAGGGAATCAGAGCTATCGCCAGCTTCCGGAAACTCGCACAATCCCACGCTAATCGTCAGGTATCCGGCTCTTTGTTGTCCCTGAAATGCATGGTTTTCGATGGCCGTTCGAAGTCTTTCACAAATTTCTACTCCAGATGCCATTTTAGTTTCCGGCATCATAATGATGAACTCCTCACCTCCATAGCGTGCTAAGGAGTCGCTTTTTCGTAAATTACCTAAGAAAAGCTGGGCAATCTTTTTAAGAGCCTCATCTCCCAAAACATGACCCTCAGTATCATTAAAGTGTTTGAAGTGATCGACATCTATCATGGCAATCACCATGGGATGCTTATATCGACTTGATCGATCGATTTCTTCCAAAAGCTTTTTAGAAAAAGCTCTTCGATTCATTACTTTGGTGAGCGGATCGGTCATAGCCAATTCCGAGAGCTTTTCATTGGCAAGTTTGAGTTCTAGCGTCCGTTTCTCAACCAGCGATTCCAAATTTTTGTTGATGGTCTCTAGTTCGCGAATCAATCTCTGGTTCTGGGTCAATAAATCGTGGTGATCAACAGCTTGTTGAAGCGTGGTCAGAAGCTCCTGATTTTCCCAAGGTTTAGTAATGTAACGAAAAATTTCAGCTCGATTAATGGCTTCTAAAATTTCAGCAGTATCCGTGTGTGCAGTTAAAATAACTCGAGTAGTCAGAGGTTGTTTCTTGGCTATGCGTGCCAAAAGCTCAGTCCCCTTCATGTCAGGCATTCTTTGATCAGAAATAACAACTGCGAAATCTGAGTTCTCAATAGCATCCAAGGCCATTTGGCTTGAGGAAGCTGCCACACAATCAAATTTCCCATGAAGGGTACGCTCCAAAGCTTTTAAATTATCTTGCTCATCGTCAACAATGAGAATACGGGCTCGACGCGGGGTCACAGAAGTATCATCCTTGTTTGAAAACGGAAGAAAGGGGTTCCGAATCCAGGAAGGCCGTTCTGTTTTCGGAACTTAGGCCCCATCTTCCAAAAGTACAAGAATGCAACGCCGATACCAAATGGTAAAGGCGCAGCTTTGCATAAACTTTAAAAAAGTTGCCTATTTTTAGATCAAAACGTGATGACAAATTTCCGCTCTGGTACACTAGAGGATCATGGCCGCTTTGTTTTTAAGAATTTTCGGAATCTCGCTGCTTATTGGCACGACTCTTTTTGCTTCCGAATCTGAACAGCGTATTCAGCCAGATTCGGTGGCTATCCGCGAACGCTTAACTCGTATTGTGGATCAAGTGATTCCTCCCAAAAAAGTTAAAGATCTCAAAGCAGGAATTATTGTAGGGTCCGTGGGGAGTGGTGAAATTCTTTTTGAAAAAGGGGCTGATAATCTTCTTGTTCCGGCCTCAGTTTGTAAGGTCTTCACCAGTTTTTCTGCACTTAAAAAACTAAAACCCGGTTTTATCTTTAAAACTGGGCTTTATCACAGCGGTCTTGTGAAAGAAGGAAAACTTTCAGGCGATCTTTATGTTAAAGGAGGAGGAGATCCCAGTCTTGTATCGGAACGCATGTGGATGTTAGTCAACGAGTTCCGTCGAAAAGGAATTAAACAGATCATGGGAAAAATCGTGATCGACTCTTCCTATTTCGATGCTGAAAAGAATCCAGAGAGTCGACCCAAATATTTAAAAGACCAAGCTTATAACGCTCCTATTGGAGCTTTTTCATTCAACTTCAACACCACTACAGTCTTTGTGAACCCAGGAGATGCGCCTGGATTACCTCCTAAAGTTTACACGGATCCTGAAAATTCCTATATCGATGTGGTTAATCAAGCTACGACTGGAAAAGCAGACAGCTCAAATACCATCCAAGTCAGTCGCACTGATTATGTAAAAGGAGATGTTGGTGACACGGTTCTTTTGAGAGGCTCTATTCCCCTCGATGAGAAAGAAATGCGTTTTTACAGAAACATTGTCAACCCAGCTCTTTATGCAGGTCATATGTTAGAGACGTTCCTAGAACAGCGAGGAATACGAGTAGACGGGAATGTGGAAGAGGGAATCGTTCCTTCAAATGCCAAATTAATTTTGGAATTTGAATCTCAACCCCTCTGGCAGATTGTTTGGGGATTAAATAAGTTCAGCAATAATTTTGTAGCCGATCAGCTCATGAAAA
>JBJSXY010000017.1:0-2192 GCA_046086625.1 Pseudomonadota bacterium
CTTTTCCCGTGCTTAGATGCTCTTCCCCAAGTTCTTTGATAATTTCAGTTCCACTGGCTGCTTTGTTTCCTAAAACCCCAGTTATCTTGGCTTCCCTGATAAAATCATTCAGCAAATCTTGTGAAAATCCATTTGGAAAAAGCTGAAATGGAGTTTCGGTTACAAGACCCGCCAACTCCCAATGTCCTGTCGTAGTATCTTTTCCTTTGCTCTTCTCTGCCAATCGAGCAACGATAGCTTTAGGATTGATAGTTGATGGCAACCCTTCAATAGTTCCAAGATTGCCCAGCCCCATTTTTTGTAAATTGGGAAGTCGAATCCCTCCTACATTTTTGGCAACATGGGCTAAGGTATTTGACCCTTCATCACCATAGAGATTTGCATCTGGCGCGGCTCCAACACCGAATCCATCGGCTACCAAAACAACTATTCGTTTGAACTTTTTTTCGCTCAATTAGTAGGCTCCCGAAGAGCTTGTAGCCCCTTGAACAATAGCTACGGAAGCAGAAGTGCCTAAGCGAGTTGCTCCAGCTTTAATCATTTTTACAGCATCATCATAGGAACGAATACCACCGCTGGCTTTGACTCCAAATCCATCTCCCACAGTTTCTCTCATCAATCGAATATCGTTTTCAGTAGCTCCACTTTTCGAAAATCCTGTCGAAGTTTTTACAAAATGGGCGCCGGCTGATTTCACAAGTGCGCAAGCGATTCGCTTCTCAACATCGGTAAGTTCGCTTGTTTCTAATATCACTTTCACTGGGACACTTTGAGCTGCAAGTACAACCTGATGAATATCGTTCCAAACTGCAGCGAAGTCTTTTTTTGCTAAGAGACTTCGATTTAAAACCATGTCAATTTCTTTAGCCCCAGCTTCAACAGCTAATCTCGTATCTTGACGCTTCTTTTCAGTCAAATCACTTCCGTGCGGGAAGGAAATAACTGTAATGGGTAAAACTCTAGAACCTTTTAAGCGGGTGGCAACCGTTGGGATCCATTTGGCTTCCACGCAGACCGTTTTGAAATGATGGGAAACCGCTTCGTCACAGACTTTTAAGATCTCCTCTTCAGTCGCCTCTGGACGAAGTAGAGTATGATCGATATATTGGGCCATTGAATTTGAGTCTAGTTTATCTTTTGTCATAGATTTCAAAGGTATACCTTGCTTTAAGGCTGCGTCAAATGGAACTCTGCTAACATGGATATAGCTCGTAAACATTTAAAAATACAGGGTAAAGTTCAAGGCGTTGGGTTTCGGCAAAATGCATTTATCCTAGCTCAAAAACTAGGAGTGAAAGGCTGGGTAAAAAACACTTTTGATGGGGCCGTGGAGATTACTGTGGAAGGAGAACCAACAAGCGTAGACTTATTGGTGGAGTGGTGCCACGAAGGCCCCATGCATTCTGTAGTAAGGTCAGTGACTATCTTGGAATCAAAGACGCTAGCCGAAGCTGAATTCAGCGTCTTTTCAATTCAAAAAACGACTTAACCTAACCCGTTTTTTTCTTCTGCTCAGGGATAACTTCCATTTCAGATAACAATTCATCGTTTGAATCATCTTCAAGAAGGCTTTTAAAGCTATCTTGCAAACTGAACTTTGATGTTAACGATGAGGGTTCGGGTCTACTAGCCTCTTTTTTAGCAGGCTCACTTTTAAGTGGGGTAACTGCCGGTTTTAAAGTTGGTGGGGTAACAACGGATGTTGTTGGTTTGGGAATGCTCGGAGGAGCCGTTGGCGATAATAGTGGCATTTTAGGTACTGTGGGTGAAACTCCACTGGGCTTCGTATTTAAGCCCGTTTCCCTAGGTTGCTCGGGAACCTTGGCAACAGGTTTTGCAGCTGGCTTCGCAGTTTTAGGTCTGTTTTTGATGGCCGCTTCTAAAAGATTAGGGTTCTCTATCAAATCAGTGACGTCTTCAGGGTTTACTTCTTGATTGTTAACCAGCTCAAGAACGGATTGCTCAAGCGTCATCATCCCATCTTTTCTACCAACTTGGATCGCACTTGAGATCTGGAATGTTTTGCCTTCTCTGATGAGATTAGAAATAGCCGTATTCACCACCATGATCTCATAGGCACCAACGCGTCCTTTGCCTGAAGCTCGTTTGATTAAGGTTTGACTAACAACTGCTTTCAAACCCTCAGCGAGCATCGTGCGAATCATCGACTGCTGATTGGCAGGAAAAGAATC
>JBJSXY010000018.1:0-4023 GCA_046086625.1 Pseudomonadota bacterium
TCTTTTTCAGAATCAAAAGAAAGTGGGTTTTCCCCGACTTTTAGCTGTGAAATCACTAACTTCATAAAGCCCCGAAACCTACCACAATTCCTTTCAAAAGGGATTAGGAATTAGGTCAGTAAAAAAAGCTAATAATAATCAGCCTTTAAGGAGTTTGAAGAATTCGGTTCGAGTCTCCTGCTTTTGGAAGACCCCCTTCAGTGAGCTGGTTTGGGCAAAAGCATTCTGTTTTTCAACCCCCCTCATCATCATACAAAGGTGGCTCGCTTCAATTACTACGCCTACTCCTTGCGGGTTCAAGTGTCTCATGAGGCACTCAGAAATCTGACTCGTTAATCTTTCTTGAACTTGAAGTCTACGGGCAAAGGCATCCACAATTCGAGGAATTTTGGATAACCCGATGACTTTCCCGTTGGGGATATACCCCACGTGGCATTTACCAAAGAATGGCAGCAAATGATGCTCGCACAAGCTATAAAGTTCAATATCCTTAACAATCACCATTTCGGAGTAAGGGGCATCAAACAGGGCTCCATTAATAATGGTGTCGGGATCCTTCGCATATCCGTGGGTAAGAAAGTCAAAGGCCTTCAGAAATCGATAAGGAGTCTTTTGAAGTCCATCTCGCTGGGGATCCTCTCCAATAGAGATCAATAAATCCTTCAAGTTCTTTAGAAGTTCTGGGCTATGCTCTAATTCTCTTGTAACCATGATGAATACACTCCTTAACAATTAGACACGTGTGTAACAAAACGCGCTTCAACAGACCCTAAACTGAATTAGTGACTCGATCAACTGTTTCTCAATTTCAAAAATAGCAGTGCTGGGCGTTCCCTGGTCTCTCAGGTGAAAAAATTTAGACAGCTGAATTTAAACATAAAGACAGGAACTTGGAATTTTTTACATGTGAAGAATGAACAAAATATAAACAGCTTATTTGATTTAATTCTCGGCTCCGTTCGATTGGTCTAACGCTGATTTAAGTGAGTCCTCTGGATTTCCCAGGGGAAAGAAAGGGGTGGCACACCCCTTGCTCATGTCTGCTGGGAGCGGGATCCTCTGCTCCTAGCGTGTGCTAGGTGTATGGGGCCTGAAATTTTAAAAGCGAGTTGTAGTTGTATGTTTGTTTTGTTGAAGGAGAAGCGGAAAATGAAATCGAACAAGAATAATCGTAAAGCTCAATTTGGACGCATCGGAGTTGTTTCACTAATGGCTCTGAGTTTGTCTTCACAAAGTGTCTTTGCTTTGGATCTTTGGTATGTCACCGGTCCTAAGAAAGATACAAAACTTGAGAGTCTTTTAGATTCCGATAAAACAGAAGCTGTTGATTGGCTCTCAAGATTCGAAGCTTCCAAATTTATCGAGAAGTTCGGTTCACAACCCATTCAGTTTGTGGAAGCGCTTCAAGAATCTTTCAAGAAAAACAGTTCGGTTGCTGATTTTAAAGACAAGTTAAAAGATGCTTTTAAAGCTCTGGAGGCTTCCAAGTTTGGCGGCGATAAACAAAAAGAAGCCGTGTTAAGAATTGTGGAGAGAGCGAATAAAGCTGAAATCAACTCAGATGAGTTTCTTGAACTTGCCTTAGCTTCTGAAAAAGACCGACAAGCTTTGAATGTTACGTTGGTTAAGCCACAGAAAAAAGAAGACGGTAATGTGGGTGAACAAACAAGCGAAGATGATTTCAAAGCTCTTTGCGAAAGTTTGAAGAAGCAACAAGCAGATCAAATTGCTGCTATAGAAAAAACTCAAAAAGAGCTTTTAGGAAAAGTTAACAAAGACAATGAAGCAAAGCTCTTGGCTCAACAAGCTCGACTGGATGAACAAGAAAAAAGGATTTTGGAGGCTGAGGCTCGAGCCAGCGCAGCTCAAGAGCAAGCTAACCAATTCGATCCAGCTGCTCTTGCTCGAAAAGAGCAAGAAAAGGATGCTTCAGATGTATTAAACGGTTTACTGGGCAGCTTGGTGCAAGATCAAAATGCACGCAATGCTGAAGAAGAAGTGGCTCCAGCTCAGAATAATCAACAGCCTTTCTTCCCACAGCAGGCAAGAGTAAGCCCAAACAACTTGAATAATTTCAATCAACCTTTACCGACGGCTAATAACCTGCCGTTCTTCCCGCAGCAAAACAGCTCGGGAATCCAGGTTCCGGTTACCTATGATTTAGGGGTCTCCGGTGGACGTCCAGAGCTTGCTGATGCACAGGAAATTATTTCCTCAAACGATATGCGTCAGTCAGTAGCATCGTCGATTAGCCCCATGGCTACCATTCAAGATTTGGTGGTCGCAAAGGCTCGAGTGTCTTCAGATGTAAAGCGCACGCAAGTTGCTTTACAAAATGCTAAAGACAAAGCTTCTCAGCTTGATGAAAAATTAGAAGAGCTTAAAGAAGGTGGTCGTGCGGCTCTTAGTCCTTCAGTGAAACAGCGTTTAGCTCAATTGAAGCAAGCTGTAGACACAAAAACGAATTACCTTAATCAGCAACGACAAATGTTGCAGATGTTGTCTCCTGATCAAAGAGATCAGCTGAACAACACGCTAATGCAAGCTCAAATGGACTTGAACAATGCTGAGCAACAGTACAACCAGTACAATGCTCAAGTTGAAACAGTCATCGAGCAAGCGAATGGCCAAATTAAAGCCTTGGCTAAACAACGAGATCAGTTGAATAGCGCATCCAGCAAGTTGCAATCTCAGATGAGCAGCTTGAAAGAAGATGAAACTGCAGTCACGCAGCTCATCAACAATCAAATGCAATCTCAGATGCAAATGATGAATGCTGGTGCAGGAGTTCCTAACATCAACCGCATTCAAAATCGCGGTGGTTCTAGAAGCCCAGTGAGAGGTGCACTCTCCGGAGCTAATGGAAACTACGTTAGACCGGCTCTTGCAAAATAAGAACTTGCTTCGCCCCTGATAGGAGAAGCATTGGGTCTCGAGGACCTTAAATACAAAAGAGAGTAGAAGTGGAGTGGGGCTTTACCGAAGTTGCGCGGTAGCAGAGTGAAAGTGGAGTAGAGCCAAAGGTCCGAGACTGACCCAGCCTAAAAGGCGGGCGAAAGAAACAACTCGCAAAATAAGAGATATCGGCCTTGCTAGATTCAGTCTAGCAAGGCCGACTTATTTCAAAGAAAACAAGTACTTATCCATACTAGATTGAGCGGCACGGTTGACTCTGCGAGTCAATGGCGGTTATAATTAAAAGGCACAGGTGCCCTCAAACCACTAGGAGGTGGAAAATGCATAAGGGTCGCCATTCACGTGCAGCTCTTATGAGTCCCGTGAAGCGGAATGCTCCGGATACTTTTTTTCGACTGTGCCACCATTGTCTGTTTTTAAACGAATCTGAGTTAGAAATTAAAGAATGCGAGAAATGCCAAAGAAAGTTCAGCTTAAAAAAAGATCAGAACTCTGCACCGATTTCAGAAGAAGAGTTTTTTGATCAACAAATGAATGAAGATGAAGAGATTCAAGAGCAGAGGCCACCGCTGAAAAAAACTGCGCTTACAGGACTTGATGTCAAATGGTGAATTTAGCTATTCAGTAACACTCGAGCAAAAAAAGTATTATCTCCCTGAGTTGTTGACCCCAATTTCAAATGCTCCGGTTGAATCGTTTTGAGCTTTCGGACGTGTCCGTGTTTGATGGGATTGTAAGTATCTCCAATCAAAGTTGCTTTAATTTGTTTCCCGTTGAATTGACTAAAATAAATCTGTTTAGGAAGAAACCTTTTTTGTTCAAAAAGATTCAAAATTTCGTTTAACCAAAGTGCTAAAAGAACTTCTCTCGAGTTTGACTCAACTAGAATTTCACAGCGGTCAATGCTTTGAAGCGTTGTTAATTTTACTACTTGGTCGGTCATCGCGAGAGCGGAGTCAATGTAGAGCCGTTCAAGTGAAGGAGATTCTAAGTGGAAGCCTCGATCTGCTTTTTGATTAATCGATTCGTATCCGATAACACGCTCTCGCATAGCTCCCCCTTAACCCAGGAGAACTATTATAACGAAAAAAAACGGCCAGTGGTAAT
>JBJSXY010000019.1:0-3197 GCA_046086625.1 Pseudomonadota bacterium
CTCGAGTCAGTTTAAGATCAATCGATAAAACGAGCGAATATTGGATTACGTTAGAAAAAGAAGCCCTGAAGGCACACTTATTACGTAAGGACTCGGGACAAGGGAGGGCATTCTCCAAGTTGAGTGTGTCCTGTCAGGAAACTGAAGTATCTCCCTATTTGTCAGCTTGGTTGGGAAAAGATATCACTCCTTTGAACGGCATTGTTCTTTCTGGAAATGCTGAAATCGAGGGAGATTTTTCTCGCCCCTCGGAAACGAAGGGAAGTGCTGAGCTAAGAAGTCTGAAATTAAATTTCGAAGAACAACCTTTGATTTCTGACGAAGTGATCAAGGTTAAAATTGATAAAGGGGGGATCGTAATTCCTCGACTCAGATTGAGCGGATCTGAAAGTGAACTTTCTGGAAATTTTTCGTTGGTTCCTGGGCAAGAAGTAGATGCCTCTTTAAGAGGGAAACTAGCATTGGAGTTTCTCCAGCCTTTTATTCCAGGTATTGATTACGCGAGCGGACTAGCCAATATCGCCGTTGAAGCTTCAGGGGATCCCGCAAACTTCGAGCTGTTTGGAAATATACGATTATCAGACTCTGTTTTTCGGATTCGTGGGATGCAGGACGAGTTTCGCGGGGTGACGGCTCAGGTGAATCTTACGCCTCAAAAATTAGTTTTTGAAAGGTTTCAGGGTTTTTTAGGAGGAGGGGAAGTTTCGATTGGAGGCGAAGTAGGAATCAATCGATTTAAAGAGTTTGCCCCCAAACTATCAATTTTTGTTTCCAAGGTTAATTTAAAGTTACAATCCTACTTAAAAGCTCGCTTAACGGGGGAACTGCAGCTAGCGGGTAAGAGTATTCCCTACCTTCTCTCGGGTCGTATTCGCATAGATGAAGCAGTCTTATCCAGCCTAGACGCCAAAGGCAGTTCCAGCTCCTCCGAAGAACCTAGTTTAAGATTTGATATCAAAGCCGACGCTAATGACCAGCTATTCGTCAAAACGGATGTCGTTGATGCTGAGTTTATTGGAGACTTCAAGATTGTTGGAGATACTGGGGAGTTAGGTCTTTTGGGAAAAACTGAAGTGAAAAAGGGAAGAATAAATTTCAAGGATACTCCGTTTGAAATTATATCGGGTACCGCGCGCTTTGAACGGGCTAATGAGGTTTACCCTCGTTTTGTTATAAATGGTCGGAGTGTAGTGAGAGAGCAAAAGGGACGCGCTTATCAAGATTACGAAGTGAATTTACAGGCATTAGGAACTCCCGATGACTATAAAATAAGACTCACATCGAATCCTCCTCTAGCGGAGCAAGATCTCATTTCTCTCTTAGTCTTAGGGGTGACCACTCGAGGTCAAGAAGGAAATTATTTTGATTTGGGAACTGCTATTATGGGGCAAAGTCCGATTCGGTCAAAAATTCAAAGTGAGCTCGGACTGGACATCAAAGTGCAATCGGCCCCTGGGCAAGGCACTCCCGTTACCGATCAATCTACAGCTGGATCATCACCTAATGTCTCTTCGGGCATGGTTCCGGCTGTAAGAATTGAAAAGGGACTTACAAAAAAGACTAAGCTTTCTTACTCCAATACGCTTGATACTAATCAGTCACGAGAAATTAGATTAGAACAAATGTTGGACGATAATATTACGCTTAATGCAACTGCGGGCGACAGGAGTCGTAACAATACCCAAGCAAGACCAGGAGATTCCTTTGGTCTTGATGTTCGCTATAGGTTTGGTTTTGAATAGAACAATGAGACATTCTTTGCTGGTTGTGGTAACGGCACTCCTTTATCAAATCCAAGTTGTAGGCGTTTCTCTTCCAAATGAAGTCCGCGTCAGTAAAATCGAATCTAAATCACTCGCTCCTTCTGAGGCAAAAGAACTTGCTCAAACGCTTCGTATTCAAATTGGAAAGAATTTGGATCTGGGATTTATCGACCGGGAAATTAAAAAGGTTTTTAGTGGTGGACGTTTTGGAGACGTAAGGGTTTATTTCGATCGGGAAAAAAACGGACGATATATCGTTTTTGTTGAAGGGGTCAGGCTTCGAAAACTGGGAAAAATCGATTGGTCTGAAGTGGATGAAAAAATTCGCGGTGAGACGGGAGTTGAAAAAATGCTCGTTTCAGGCCAGAAAGTAAATCCCAGTGAACTTCGATCCGTTGGCCAGAAAATAAAGACAGCTTTGGAAGAAGACGGCTATTCGGATGCTCAAGTAGAATATGAGATGAAGCCCACTTCCGAGGACGGCGGGAATGATCTCAAGTTTGTGGTAACAAAAAAGGAAAGAATCCTTATCTCGGAAATCAGGGTTCGCGGCATAGATGACGATCTTGCTGAAGCCGTGCGTTCGCGAATAAAAATTCGCGAGGGTGATTTCTTAGATCGACTCCGTATCGAGAAGAGCGTTCAAGCTGTCACGGAATATCTTTTTGCGAATCAATATCCCAGTGCGAAAGTAAAGTGGATAACAGAAAAGACAGAAACAAATATGAATGCGGTTCGTCTTCTTTTTGATGTGACAGTTGGGCAGCGTTATCGATTTCTCATTAAGGGTAACGAGGTATTCGAAACAGGTGTCATCCGAAGCGTGATTGGATTTGATGTGCTGGGGCAATCTGATTCCGCAAATAAAATTAGAAAAGCAGTCGAAGATAAGTATCGGTTGGTGGGGTACCATTTTGTTCAAGTGGATGTCGATGTTGGAACAGTTAGCAAAGAGGGAATCATCACAGTGAGCATTCAAATCTCTGAAGGGCCGAAAGTGTTGGTTGATTCAGTTGTATTTGATGGGCTTTTGACCGAAAGAATTGGGAATCCTTCTAATATCTTTTTTGAAAATGCGAGTGGAGTTCTTCGAAGACGAGTGTTTTGGGAAGAGGGGTTGGAAGAGTCTACTCGGCGGTTTGTTAAGAATATAAGGGATCGTGGCTTTTTGAGCGCATCGGTAACTGGTCCCCGAGTATTTTTCAGTGAAGATCGTAAAGGAGTGCAATTGTTCTATGATCTTCAATTGGGGAACTTATATGAGGTTAGAAGGATTACGTTTAAGGGAAATGAAAATGTTTCGACGGAGAAGTTAAAAGAAGTTCTCTCTTTTGGTGTGGGTGACACACTTAATCGGGATGTGCTCAAGGGGTCAGTCGATGCAGTTAAAGCAAGGGTTCAATCCAGTGGATTTTTGGATGCTAAAGTAAGGGC
>JBJSXY010000020.1:0-4628 GCA_046086625.1 Pseudomonadota bacterium
CTTCCCATCTATGACCGTAACAAAGAGGAACTGGCTGTCAGTGTTCCCGTCACTTCTATTTATGCACATCCAAAGAAATTAGCTTCCCGGAAAAAGACAGCCCTCTTTTTGTCTCGACATTTGGGAGGTAGCACTTCCAAGTGGCTTCAAAAATTGGATCCCAAGAAGAATTTTGTTTGGCTTCAACGACAAATCAGCGAAGAAAAAACTAAAGAAATCAAAAAGCAAAACCTACCCGGATTAGGAATTGAGGCTGAAAATAAACGAGTTTATCCCAATGGGACGCTGGGATCTCATGTGCTTGGATACACAGACATTGATGGAAATGGTCTCTCAGGTATTGAACTGAGCCTCAATCAGCTTTTGCTTCAGGGAAAAGAAAAAAGGAAATTGCCTAAAGATGGAAGAGGCAACACGAGTTATATTGAAAAATCTCATACGAAACCAGAAGAAGATAATTCCGGCGTGGTTCTCACATTAGACAGGCGAATTCAATCGATGGTGGAACAAGAACTCGATCAAGCTAAGAAAGAAACCAAAGCACAAGCTCTCATGGCAGTAGTCATGAATCCTAAAAATGGTGAAATACTCGCCTTAGCTCAACGACCTACGTTTGATCCCAATACTCCAAATCAAACCGATGCTGACAATCAGCAAAACAAAATCACCCAGGCTCTTTACGAACCGGGCTCTACTCTCAAAGTACTTTTTGCAGCAGAAGCTTTAGAGAGACAGGTGTTGCAACCTCATAGCATCCTAGACTGTGGGAGCGGAAAAATTAGAGTCGGTAGTACGGTTATTTCAGAATCAGACCAAAAACATAAGCATAGTTCTTTACCCTTGGATAAAGTGATCACTTACTCGAGTAATGTGGGTGCCGTAAGAGTTGCCCAGAAAATTGGCTTCGAAGGGGCCAGGGCACTTCTCGATCGATTTGGACTGACTCAAAAGACGGGAATTGAGCTTTCTGGAGAAACTAGCGGGCAGAAAAAGAATCGGGATTCGATGACCCCGCTTCTTTTAGCGACCATGGGTTTTGGTCAAGGTATTTCAGCAACTCCTCTGCAACTTGTGACGGCCTTTAGCCCATTTGCCAATGGGGGGTTTCTGGTTTCCCCAACTCTCCTAATGACTTCCGATCGAAAAGGAGAAGATTCCGCTGGTATGGGAGAGAGAATTATTTCCGAAGAAACTGCGGAACGGATAAAAACAATGCTGATCTCAGTTACAGAAGATCCAAAGGGGACAGGCTATTTGGCTAAGATCCCGGGCGTACGAGTGGCTGGAAAAACTGGAACGGCACAAAAGTACGATCCTCAAACGGGATACAGAAGTGGAAAATATTATTCTTCTTTTGTGGGCTTTCTTCCAGCTGACAATCCACAGTTTCTTATTGGCGTGATGGTTGATGAACCTAAATCAGAATACTACGCTTCGCTAATAGCGACGCCGTTATTTAGAAAAATTGCTGAACACTCATTGCAGATCCTTAACAGGGGCCCCTCTCAAGTGGTTTCACAAACCAAAACAATTCCTCGAAAAGACGTATCTGCACCAAAAGAACTAGTTAAATCATCGTCAGGAAAATGGATCATGCCGAACTTGAAAGGTCTCACCCTTAACGAAGCAATGACACTTCTAAATCAGTATGTCGATTCAGTTCAAGTATCTGGAAATGGTTATGTTGTTTCTCAGAGCCCGGAATCGGGAATATCTTTAGATGAAAAATCTTCAATTTCACTCAAGCTAAAAGGATTTGGAGAATAGCTTAGATTAAAGGCGACAATCGAGAGATTGGCAACTTTGCCCCAATTCAAAGACTTGCTCCGAACGACAACCATAACGAAATATCGTAATTCCCTTTAATTTTCTCTTCCAGGCATCGAGATAAATTTCAAACACCTCATTCACCGAAGCTGATTCCGGAAGATTGATTGTTTTTGAAACGGCGTTGTCAGTAAATTTTTGAAAGGCTTCTTGAATATCCAAATGAGCTTTGGGAGCAATATCCAAAGCAGTTCTAAAAACTTCATTATCGGACAACTTTCCTGTTTCCTTCACTTTTTGAAGTTCTTTCGCAGATAACCACTTCTGTTCCGCATTTATTTTTTCAAATACAGGATTAAGCACACGAAACACTCGCCCCTCTAAAATGTTCTTTTGTGTGTAGGAAAGTCCAAAAAGGGGCTCAATTCCTGAGGAGGTCCCAGCAATCATACTGATAGTCCCAGTGGGAGCAATCGAAGTAACAGTTGCGTTTCGAACTTTTCTTTTTAATTTTCCAATTCTGCTTTTTTTCCAGTTTGGGAAAACTCCTCTTTCCTTGGCTAGAGCACTTGATACTTCCCAAGCCTTTTTCGAAATAAATTTCATGAGCTGTTCCGCAATTTGAATTGCCTTTTTAGAATCATAGGGAACGCCCAGAAGAATAAGCATTTCCGCAAAACCCATCACTCCTAATCCTATTTTCCGATTTCCCTTAACTTGCTTTTCTATGGCCGGAGAGGGCCATTTACTAACTTCGATCACATCGTCTAAAAATCGAATTCCCAGCTCGACTAAGTCGGAAAGACGAGCCCAGTCTATTTCATACTCATTTTCTGTTTTTTTAAGAACCTTGGTCAGATTAACAGAGCCCAGATTACAGGCTTCAAAGGGAAGAAGAGGAACTTCTCCACAAGGGTTGGTGGCTTCGATTTCTCCTAAAGCAGGTGTCGGTTGTAATCGGTTAATTTCATCTAAAAAAACTAATCCGGGATCACCGGATTTCCATGCACACTCTGAAATTAGTTGAAGAAGATCGCGAGCATTTTTTTTTCCACAACCTTCGCCATTCCAGGGATCGATTAAAGCTATGTCTTCGCCCTTAAGAGCTGCTTGCATAAAATCATCCGTGACACCAACCGATAAATTAAAATTTACAAACTGGTTTGGCTCTTGCTTAGCTCGAATAAAATCTTCAATATCGGGGTGATCTACTCTCAAAATTCCCATATTGGCTCCACGTCGCTTCCCACCTTGCCGAATATTTTCCGTGGACACATCAAAAATTCTCATAAAAGACACCGGCCCACTGGCTACTCCTGTTGAAAGTGAAACAGGATCACCTCTCCGGCGTAAACGAGAAAAGGAAAAACCAGTTCCCCCTCCGGATTGCTGAACCAACGCAGCTAGCTTCAAAGCATCAAAGATTTCTCCTAAATTATCTGCAATTGGAATCACAACTCAGGCACTGAGCTGTCCCATCTCTGTCCCGGCATTCATTAAAGTGGGGGAATTGGGAAGAAATTCCAAATCTGAAAGACTTTGGAGAAATTTTGATTCCCAAAAACTTCTCTGTTTTTTTCCACCAAACTTTTGTTCGGCCTTAGCAACTGCTTTTGCCACTCGGTGAAACAACTCCATTGGAGTTTCCACGATTTGGCGCTGATGAATATCTCGAAGAAGATACCGCGACTCTAAAATCTCCACAGCTCGTTGGCTTAAGGCTATTTTCATAAAAAGAGAGTATACCGCTAGCCTCTCAAGACCGGCTAGAGTATCTTTTACTTGAACTTTTAGGGACGGGTGATGAAATCTAAACTTGTTTTATTTGCTCTGTTTTTTTCGCTGGCCTCTTTCCCTGCTATTTCTTTCGAAAAAACCGAATCAAGTGAGGAGGGGCGCTATCTTGTTGAAGTTGGCATTCAGTTTTTGGTACCCAATCAATTGATAGGTTTCGAAACGACTCAAATGGTTTTTTGTCCAAGACTTTTCGTCCCATTGGGATCAGAACACATTCAAGTCGGACTATCGTATGGGACTGATACGGGAATTTATCCTCAGCTTGATCAGATTTTTATTGCAGAGCTTGGCTACCGATTCGACTTTAAGACAAGGTTCTTCACTGGGTTTTTATCGGGAGGCGGCCAATTTAGTCGGTACCTTTCTAAAGGAGGAGATTTCAGAAACTGGGGGCCGCACGCTAGCTGGGGAATCGTATTTCCCCTTACCAAAGATTTTCGAATGGGGGCCGAAATGAGAGCTCTTTTTCTAGAAAAAGCAGTCTTAGGCTTTGGAGGCAATTTCACTATTGCGCTTTAAAAAGCTTTTTTCAGAACCAAGAGAAGAGCCATCATCGAAAGCGATAAGAAAGTACTCTTTTCACTTCGAAGAGCACGTTCTAGGGAAAACGTTTGTCCTGTCGATTCAATGGCGGGACTGAAACTAGGGACCCATCGGGGGACTTTCTCACAATACTTTTCATAGTCCTCTCCAAAGGTGCTTAAAAGAGTTTCCTCTTCGAAAGCCACTATGAAAATGTATTCCACAGCGCTAACCCAAAAAATAAGAACACTAAGACTAGAGAAACCGAAAGCCAGACCCGCACAAGTGTACATTAAGATATTAGCTACATAGAGAGGGTTACGAACATAGCGATAGGGACCTGCATGAACTAATTGAGGAACGGAATCGCCTCGAGTTCTAGTAGCACTTCCCGCATAACCCACCGACCATATCCTCAAAGCTTCGGATAGAAATATTCCTAGAACGGCAACAGATGCTTGAAATAAATTAGGTTTAAAGTTTGGAGGAAGTATCACCAAAAGCAAAAATAAAGGAACTGGTGAAAAACTTCTGAAACGAAA
>JBJSXY010000021.1:0-4786 GCA_046086625.1 Pseudomonadota bacterium
TTTTCGAAAACTTTCCTGGGAACTCACTCAAAAACTTCCGATGGATGGTCTAGCCATTGGGGGTCTCAGCGTCGGCGAACCTCACCATGAAATGATCATGATTCTTGAAGGTTTAGCGCCTCTTCTTCCAGCAGAACTCCCTCATTACTTGATGGGAGTGGGTACGCCTCGGGATATCTTGGAGGCAGTCCGTTGCGGTGTTGACCAGTTTGACTGTGTGTTACCGACTCGAAATGCACGAAATGGCGGGTTTTTCACGCAGAACGGGTTATTAAATATACGAAATGCTGAGTTTAAATGGGATTCTAAACCTATCGACGAGAATTGTCGTTGCGAGTGCTGTAGCAACTATTCTAGAGCTTATTTGCGCCACTTATTCCAGGTTAAAGAAATACTGGGATGCCGCCTTGCAACCACACATAATCTTTACTATTATCACAGCTTCTTAAAGGAGATCCGGGACTCAATTAAAGCCGGTCGGTTTCAAGCTTTTTATGAATCGAAAAAGCTTTCGCTGGCCCAAGCTTACCCGGATAAATGGGAACGTTCTCAACTTGAGAACATTGAAAAGGAGTAAAAATGAAGTGGGTAGTTGGTTTCATGATGTGGCTGATGAGTTCTTTGAGTTTGGCTGATACTGCTGTCCCCGCAACTCGCGAGGGAGTGACTCCCTTTATTCCTCTTCTTCTTATTTTCGGGGTGTTTTATTTCCTTATTCTGCGTCCTCAACAGAAAAAACAGAAAGAGCAACTAAAGTTCATTTCTGAATTAAAACGAGGCGACATGGTAATCACTCAAGCAGGGATTATTGGAACCATTAAAACCGTCAGCGATAAGTTTGTAACTTTAGAAGTAGACGACAATGTCCATTTAAAAATTTTAAAAAGCCAAATTGCAGAGAGCGCAACAACTTTGAAAGAAAGCAAAATAGCCTCTACAAAAGAAGTTACTGCTTAAGTAACTAGTAGCGGCGTAAACTACATCAGGAGAAGGCAACATGAAGGGACTACGTCCGCGTATTGTCATTGTTTTAGGAACTCTGTTATTTGCGATCTACTTGCTCATTCCCACCTGGATCCGATTTAGCACTGGAAAAATGATTCCGAAAATCGTTCGGGCAGAAGATCCTTGGTATTACCATTATCTACCTTCTGAGACTCTTAAATTGGGATTGGACCTAAAAGGGGGACTCCACTTAGTTCTGGGCATTGATTTTGATGAAGTTCATCGAGACTCTGCGAACAAACTGAAAAACGACATCAAGAACATGTTAGAAACAGAAAAAGTGGCTGGCATTTCTTTCGACACTTCCCCTTCTCATCGAATTGTTGCCAAATTCGACACCGAAGAAACTTGGAAAAAAGCAGATAAACTCATTGGGGAACGTTTTGGACAAATTATTGATTTCGAGGGGCAGAAAGGAAATGAAGCTGCAGTTAAAATGAGTCTTGCCTATGAAGCCGAAGTGAACAACCGGGCTATTGAGCAATCTTTAGAAACTCTTCGTAACCGAATCGATGAATTTGGAATTGCCGAACCCATCATCACTCGCCAAGGGGATGACAAGATCATGGTTCAATTCCCTGGAATTCAGGAGCCAGGGCGACTTAAAGACATTATTTCTCGAACTGCAAAGCTATCTTTCCAAATTGTTCGTTCGGGCCCAGAAATATCTCAACCTGAAGTGGGAGAAGCCCAACTTAAAAAATGGGTGGATGATTTCAAAGCTGAGAAAAAAATTATTACGGATGAAACTAAGCCCATTACTCAGCATCTAAAAGAGCTTAATCAGTGGGCGGCTGGCAAACTACCTGGGGGAACGGAGATTCTTTTCCAGCGACGCATAAACATCAACACGCGTCAGACCGAATACACGCCCTATCTTTTAGAAAAAGATACTTTAGTGACAGGAGAGGATTTGCAAGACGCCCGGTACAGTTACGATTCACAAACCAATCTACCTGAAGTTAACTTTCAGCTGACACCGGTGGGAGCAACCAAGTTTGAAAAAGCTACCGGGGCAAACGTTGGAAAATTCATGGCCATTGTTTTAGACAGTAACGTGCACTCAGCTCCTCGTATTCGAGAAAAGATCGGCGGTGGGAGCGCACGCATTGAAATGGGCTCCTCTGGAAAAGCAGCCGATGAAATTCTCAAAGAAGCAAAAGACACTTCACTGGTGCTTCGTTCGGGAGCATTGCCTGCAAAACTCCAGTTCTTAGAGGAGCGTGTGGTAGGACCAAGCCTTGGAGCAGATGCTATTCGCGCTGGAAGTATTTCTCTTGTTGTGGGCCTTTTAACCGTCTTTATCTTTATGGGGATCTATTACAAGACTTCGGGGCTCTTTGCGACAGTCGCACTGGCTCTTAACGGCATCTTCATTTTAGCTGTTATGGCGGCTTTCGAAGCAACACTCACTCTTCCGGGTCTTGCTGGAATCACGCTTACTTTGGGCATGGCCGTGGATGCAAACGTTCTTATTTTTGAACACATGCGAGAAGAGCTCTTAAATGGCAAATCCTTAAGCTTTTCAATCTCAGAAGGATATAGCAGAGCTCTTAGTGCAATTGTCGATGCCAACTTGACGACTATTATTGCCGGATTGGTTTTACTGAGCTTTGGCTACGGTCCCATTCGAGGTTTTGCCGTCACTTTATTGATTGGATTATTGGCTTCGATGTACACGGCCGTTTTTGTGACGCGTGTGATGTACGATCTTTTTATTGTTTCACGAAACAAACAAACAGTGGGTCTCTAAGACAGTTAGGAATAAATACATGAAATTTTTCACACTCATTCCAACCAACACTAAGATTGATTTCATTGGAAAGTTTAAATACTTTTTCGCTCTTTCTTTAGTCACTTTCGTTTTTGTGATTTGGAAAGTAAGTACTGGAGGGCTCAACTTCGGCGTAGATTTTACCGGCGGCACGGTTATTCAAGCACGCTTCAACAAAGCTCAGAACGCCGAATCAGTTCGAAAGATCATTGCAGAGCTGGGAGAAGGAGAAGCTTCCGTTGTTTCTTTAGGCACCGAAAATACCGATTACTTGATTACTTCGAGAAGTCATGCTGACAACGATGAAAGCGGAAAAAATCTATTAAATCAAAAACTAACTCAGAAGCTGGGCTCAGACGTCCAAATTCTCAGCGTAGATGTCGTTGGCCCCAAAGTAGGAGCAGAGTTAAAAAAAGCTGCCATTCTGTCTCTGGTTTATTCCATCTTATTAATTGCTGCTTATATCTGGCTACGATTCGATTTTCGTTTTGCTCCGGGAGCAACCATTGCCATGGTTCACGACTTGATCATGGCCACTGGATTTTATTTACTAACAGGCAGGGAATTCACAATTACTGCCATTGCGGCTTTGCTCACCATTGCTGGGTATAGCGTTAACGATACCATTGTTATTTACGACAGAGTTCGAGAAATGAACAAAGCAGGAGGAAATGCTCTCCCGCTACCAGAAACTATTAATAAAGCAATTAATCTCACTCTATCAAGAACCATTCTAACTGCAGCTCTTACTCTCATATCTGTGATTCCCATTGCTATTTTTTGTACAGGCGAACTTCAGAGCTTCGCTCTAGCGATGTGCTTTGGGATTTTTGTAGGTATTTACTCTACGATCTACATCGCTTCTCCTTTTACAATTTACGTGGCTAAATTCTTGGAGAACAAAGAGCAAACCAGAACCACGTCTAGAACTGCTAAAGTTAAAGCTTAGTTATGCAACCGGTTTACACTACGATTCGAAACTTAAACCAATTCATTGGCCAAACGGTTGAGCTGCGAGGTTGGGTTTATAATATCCGAAGCTCCGGAAAACTTCGTTTTCTTCAAATGAGGGATGGAAGTGGTATTGTCCAAGTGGTCTGGTTCAAAGGAGCAGTCGACGATACGACCTTTACTCAGCTTGATTCTCTTACTCAAGAAACTTCCATCATTATTACGGGGAAAGTTAAATCAGAAGCGCGTGCAGATGGCGGCGTGGAACTTGATGGACAAACACTTACCATTCTCCAAATCGCCGTTGATTACCCCATCGGCCCGAAGGAACATGGTCCCGATTTTCTGTTATCCAACCGGCATCTTTGGCTTCGCAGCCGAAAACCCCACGCTATTTTGAGAATTCGAGATCGCTTCGTAAAAGCAGTTCGTGATTTTTTCGATCAAGAAGGTTTCACTCTTGTAGACACACCTATTTTCACTCCGGCAGCTTGTGAAGGGACCACGACCCTATTTGAAACTGAGTACTTCGGACAAAAAGCTTATTTATCTCAGAGTGGCCAACTTTATTCTGAAGCGGCTGCAATGGCGTTTGGTAAAACGTATTGCTTCGGTCCCACTTTCAGAGCAGAGAAAAGCAAGACACGCCGTCATTTAACTGAGTTTTGGATGATTGAACCGGAAGTCGCATTTAGTAATTTAGACGATAATATGGTTCTGGCTGAACGATTTTTAGAATACTGCGTACAGTATGTTTTAAAAGAATGCCAAACCGAATTTAAAGTGTTGGGACGAGATACAACGAAGCTGCAAAATGTTAAGGCTCCTTTTCCGCGAATTTCCTACGATGAGGCAGTGGAACGGTTAAAAGCCTTAAATATTCCCTGTGATTGGGGTACTGACTTCGGGGCACCTGAAGAAACGGCACTCGCGGAACAGTTCAATAAACCGATTTTTGTTCACCGCTTTCCAGCGCAAATCAAAGCATTTTACATGAAGTCAGATCCACAAAATCCAAAATTGGCGCTAGGAATGGATTGCCTGGCCCCCGAAGGC
>JBJSXY010000022.1:0-5636 GCA_046086625.1 Pseudomonadota bacterium
TATTGTGGTAACCACGAGCCTTGATCTTCTGGGCCCGATTCTTATCGGCAAAGCAGCAGATGCCGTTGTTGCATCCCCAGCCCAAGTGGAATTATTGGTAAGAATTTGTCTTGGATTTTTTGCGATCATTTTGTTGAAGGCTTTGAGTGAAATGGCACAAGCATTTACGATTCAAACGACAGGTCTTCTGATAACCCAACAATTACGTGTTCGAGTCTTTGATCGAATTGCTCGATTTCCCATGGCTTACTTCGATGAACATTCAAGTGGAAGACTGATCACGCGAGTTATTAACGACGTGAAATCAATCAGTGAATTGTTTACTGCATCCATGTCGGTTTTAGCTCTCGATGTGATGGTTATTTTGGGAACCATGGGAGCTATGTTGATTTTGGATTGGAAATTGGCTGGGCTCATCCTTTTAACTTTTCCCGCCGTAGTTTGGGCGATTCTTTATTTTGGAGAAAAGCTTGCAGATGCTTACCGTGAAGCACGTTCGAAGCTGTCTCAAATTAATAGCTTCTTAGCGGAAAACATTTCAGCGATGCCAACTATCCATCGTTTGGGGGCACATGAAGCAAGACGAGCCTCTTTTGATGGTATTGTGGAGCAACATCAAGTAGCGCTCATGAAATCAATTGAGGCTTATGCACAAGTGCAGCCGTGGGCCAACATGCTCAATGGAGTTGCCATGGCTACTTTGCTTGGAGTGGGCGGATTCTGGGTCATTCAAGGAAAAGTAAAAGTCGGAATTCTGGTAGCGTTTTTGGCTTACATCAGAAATCTTTTTCAGCCCATTCGAGATTTAGTAGAAAAATACAATGTGGTCTTATCGGCTCTGGTCTCCGCTGAAAGAGTGGTTTCCGTCTTTGATGAACCCATCGAAGAGGACCGTGTATTCAAAACACCTGAGATCGCTCGGCCTTGCGGAGTTAGCTTTCGAGATGTGAGTTTCAAATACCGAAGTCGGGAGGAGATGGCGCTTCAACAGATCAACTTTGAATTACCTCCTGGAAAGACCTTAGCGATTGTAGGAGCTACGGGCAGTGGAAAATCCACCATTGCGCGGTTACTTCTACGATTTTATGAACCCGCTCAAGGAGAAATTTGTTTGGGGGGTGCCCCTTTAGCTCAGTGGCCTCTGGGCACTCTCAGGCAGCATGTTGGTTTTATTCCCCAAGACGTTTATCTATTTGAAGGGACTGTTCGCGACAATTTAGCTTTGGCTAATAAAGTACTCACGGATGCTTTCTTGATTGAGCAATGTAAAAAAGCTCAAGTGTGGGATTTTATCGGAAAAAGAGGAGGACTCGATCTTGTGATTAGCGAGGGAGGAAACAATCTCTCCTTAGGTGAAAAACAACTTCTCTCATTTGCACGGATGCTCGTTCTAAATCCAGAAGTATTAGTGATGGATGAAGCGACGGCCAGTTTAGATAACGCAAGTGAAGCTCGTTTGATGGTGGCTGTTCGCGAGCTTTTGAAAGGGCGTACTGCGATAATTATTGCTCATCGTTTGTCGACCATCGAAAGCTGTGATCAAGTGATTGTTCTTGAGAAAGGAATATTAAAGGAACAGGGCAGTATTTTGGAACTTCGAAAACTTCAGGGGCTTTTTGATAAGTATTATCAACTGTATCAGGAGGCGCCGGAAAGAAGCTTGTAAAATCAGCTGCTTAAAGTTAAAAGTTCACCAAATGAAATTTGAAGTAGCCATAGTGATGGGGTCCGAGTCGGATTGGAAGACACTGAAAAGCGCTTCTGAAATGCTGGAACAACTCGGAGTTTCTCATGATGTGAAAGTAGTTTCAGCCCATCGAACGCCTGATTTGCTTTTTGATTATGCAGAGAAAAGTGAAAAAGCGGGAATCAAAGTTTTGATTGCCGGAGCGGGAGGAGCAGCTCACTTACCTGGAATGTTAGCTTCTAAAACGATATTGCCAGTTCTCGGGGTGCCGATAGAGACTAAATCTCTAAACGGTCTAGATTCACTTCTTTCGATTAATCAAATGCCCAAAGGAATCCCGGTAGGGACCTTAGCCATCGGTGAAACAGGTGCGATCAATGCCGCGTTACTTGCAGCTGCAATTCTGGGTCTTGAAAATTCAAAAATTAAAAAAGCTCTCGTTGCCTTTCGAAAAAAACAAACTCAAAGCGTCTTAAAGCTGGCACCGTTGAGAAAGAAAAAAAAGAAATGAAAGTTGGGATTTTGGGTGGAGGGCAATTAGCAAGAATGCTTGTTCTTGCGAGTTCCAAACTCCCTTGTGAAGTTAAAGTTTATACTTCTCCGGGCAATCATTGCGTTGAGGGACTGTGTTCAATTACTCAAAAAAATTTCACAGACGTATCTGCCTTAAAAGAGTTTATTTCCTCCTGTGATGTAGTGACTTATGAGTGGGAGAACATTCCCATGGTGCACTTGAAAGCCGCGCTAGAGGGATTTTCAAATAAATTATTTCCCCAAAGCGGCACTCTAGAAATGATAGCCGATAGATTTTCTCAGAAAAGCTTTTTTAGAAGGCATCTGTTGCCGACGGCTGAATTTGTTCTGATTCAAAGTCAGAAAGAACTCGAACAATCGATTCAAAATGTCGGAACCCCCGGGATCTTAAAAACCACTCGGGAAGGGTATGATGGCAAAGGGCAAAAAGTAGTTCGAGAGTTTCAAGACTGTGGTGGGGCGTGGAGTGAGCTCGGCTCTGTACCTCTTATCTATGAGAGGTTTGTGAAGTTTGACCGAGAGTTGTCTTTGGTTGCCTGTCGAAACGCTCGAGGTGAAATGAGCTTTTATCCGTTAGTTGAAAACCTACACATCAACGGAATTTTACGTCGCACCCTAGCTCCCGCTCCCTCAGTGAGTCAAGAGCTAGAGGAAACTGCTCGTAATTATGCGAAGCAGATTGGCGAGCTTTTAGATTATGTGGGCGTGATGGCTTTAGAGTTGTTTCAGTGCGGAGATAGTCTTTTGATTAATGAGATGGCGAGCCGAGTTCATAATACGGGTCATTGGACAATAGATGGAGCAGTGACGAGCCAATTTGAAAATCATTTGAGAGCAGGACTTGGAATGCCTTTAGGGAAAACTCAACTTAAAAGCCCCACGGCGATGCTAAATTTCATTGGAGAAGTTCCTGAATTAAAAGACCTTCAGGAGAAAATGACAGGGCTATTCGTTTATGACTATGGAAAAGAGCCTAAGCCCAATCGAAAAGTAGGGCACTCAAATGTAGTGGCGGATTCTTTTTTGGAACTTTCTCAAAAACTGCAAAAATTGGAACCTCGCGTGTGTTTTTCATTTTTAAGAGCCCAAAACAATCGATCCAGTCCCACAGCTACTCCTGAGCAGGGGGGAAGCCGCTTCAATGCGCCAGCCAAGCGGTGTGGAAAGGGGTGAGGAGCTTTTCCAGCTTTTTTTCTTTCCGAGGATTCGAATTCATATCTCTTTAGTAAAAGTTCCTCAGAAAGAAGCTCGGTTGCGCCATTGCAGAGCTCCATTCCTTTCCAAAAGATTTCAAATCGTTCGCCCCAGAAAGAATCTTTGGGCTGAGACAAAGTTGAAACGCTGGCCGGATAATCATAAACAATCACAGGTCTTTCGTTCGGTAATGAATTTTCGATTTTCTCTATCATGATTCTGAAAAAAATATCCTCCCAGGTATCGGAGGAGGACAGGCTAGAAATCCCAATCTCTTTTGCTTTCTCTAAAAAGTCGGATGCAGAGTTTACCGTCTCTAAGTTAATTCCTGCATGCTCTCTAAAGAGTTGAGAAACTGAACATTCTTCGAAGTTCAAGGGCTTCCCTGAGAGGAAATTGAGAAGTTCCTTCATGTCCAGTCGTGTTTGTTCGTAAGTGCATTTGGGGCGATAAAACTCAAGCATTGTAAATTCTTTAAAATGAATGGAAGTATCGGGATCATCTCTAAAGCATTTACAAATTTGATAAATAGCTTGTGGGTGATCAGCTAAAAGGGCCTTCATTTCTATTTCGGGAGAAGTGTGGAGTTGGGCTGTTTCGTTTAGGCTTGTGACATGGAGAGGATCGAGAGCATTCTCAAAAGCGCCTGCAGCAACTAAAGAGGGCGTAAAAACTTCTAAAAATTCTCGCGAATCAAAAAACTCGCGAATTCGTCGAATAAAATGAGCCCATTCTTTTGGAGGATGACTCGCAACTTTCATGACGCTTACTGTGCCAAGCTTCATTCGCGAAAGAAAGAAAAATAAGGTAGCCTAAAGCAATGGATGCGAGCTTCAACCAAGAACGAGTCGATAAACAAGTGCAGAAGCTTTTTCCTGAGTTGAGTTCGAGGCACATCGAAGAAGCCATCGATGCGGGGTGGATTACGGTTGAGGGAAAGAAAGTTCGCAAAGGAGATCGTGTCAGGGTACCCCAGTTACAATGTCTACCTCTTCAACAGCACGTATCAGATTTAAGAAAAGGTAATTCGAAAATACGGCTTTCCGTAGTGTGGGAAGGGAAGGGCGAGTGGATTGTTGACAAGCCTGCAGGAATGCCAAGCCACCCCTTATCACTCTTCGACCAAGACACCCCGACTCAATGGGCTTTTGCCCAAAAAACGGAAATGTGGAGAGAGTTTCCCTCGGTGCAGCCGACCATCACTCCTCATCGTTTAGATACTGGAACCAGTGGGCTTTTAATTGTCTGTAAGAATTATGAGTCTTATTTGAACTGGAGAAGCCGCTTTCAATCAAAACTAGTTCACAAAAAGTATCTGGCTTGGTGCTTTGGAAAAGCTCCTTCTAAGCAGTTGAGAATCGAAATTCCCATTGCCCATTCTCCCAGTGACTCTCGTTTAATGGTGGCGGTGCGAGATCAAGAAAAAGTCCGCCCTCCCATTCAAGAAGCCGTGACTAACGCTCAGCTGAGGCGAGAACAAGAGGGAATGAGTCTTTGGGAAATTACTTGTACAACGGGAGTCACTCATCAAGTGCGAGTTCACATGGCTGCAGAAGGACTTCCTCTCGTGGGAGATGAACTCTATGATCTGTGCTATTCAGCTCGGGCTTTAAAGCCTAAATATCATCAGTTAAGAGCTTGTGAGTTGAGTTGGGAAGGGACCACGGTTGTAGCCCCTTCCGAAACCTTTGTGTCAGGACCTGTTAAAGCTTAGCTTCCGATGAGGTAGCTACTGCTGTTTCCTCAGTCTGCTTTCCAACTGCCATCGGTGCTTGCTCAGCCATTTCAGATTCCATTTGATGCACAGCGATTCTGGCTTTTCGATAATCATCCAAGCCTGTTCCTGCCGGAATCAGACGTCCCATGATCACGTTTTCTTTTAAGCCACGGAGTGTATCCATTTTGCCTTGGATAGCTGCTTCTGTGAGAACTTTTGTGGTCTCTTGGAACGAAGCTGCTGAGATAAAGCTGTCCGTGCTCAAGGATGCTTTAGTGATACCCAGGAGCAAGGGTTCAGCTTCCGCTGTTTTCTTGCCTAACTTAGTCACTCGTTCATTTTCCAGTTCAAACTGCCATTTTTCCACGTTTTCCCCATGGAGGAAGTCAGTTTCACCCGGATCAGAGACTTTCACGCGCTTCAACATTTGTCGCACAATCAGTTCGATGTGCTTGTCGTTGATGCGTACCCCTTGGAGTCGATAAACTTCTTGAATTTCATCGA
>JBJSXY010000023.1:0-2111 GCA_046086625.1 Pseudomonadota bacterium
TCTTCAATTCGAATATCGAGCCCTTGGTAACCTCTCTCAATTCTTGCTTTAACGCCATATTTCTTTAAATAATCGACTACTGCTTCTGCTAATGCCTGGTGTTGTTCTTTTGTTCGAGTTCCCGATTCTACAATTTCAGTAATGAGGGGTCTAAGTTCCGGGACGATTTCCTCAGCGGACAAACGTTTTTTATTTTGCGATCTCAGGTGATTCATGAGCTCGGAAAAAGTTTGGGCACACTGAGTGTCAGCCAAGCCGTTTAAACAAAAAAATCCGAACAGGAGAAGTGTCTTTAGAAGTCTCATTTCATTATTGTCGCTTTGAAGAGCCGAAAGCGCTATCCAATTTGTTAAGCGCGATGGTCGATAAGAAATTATATTCATTAATATCGGTGAAACGGTCTTCAAACCGCATCAAATTTAAAAGACGGTTCGTGATTCGATCAGACAGCCATCGAACTTTCTGGTGTTGCTCTTTGCTTAAACTTGGATCGTTGCTGAGCAACACAAGAGCGTCCGCTGCATAAGTAACGTTTCCAAAGCCATAGTAAGGAGCCATTCCTTCACCCCGAGGATTTCGATCATGAGTTCGAAAAAAATTGGCTAATTCAAAAAGCTGAGAGAAGTGGGATTCGAAATTGGAAGCAGTTTTTAAAAGTTCTTGAGCCTCGCTTGCTTTTGTTGCTGAATTGGAATGCCTATAAAAAACCAACTGACTTGTTAGGGCTCGACCCGCGGAAGAGGCGGCAGTGGCATCTTTCCTGTAGGCCTCGGAAGTATAATTGTGTAGCTGAGGCAAACCTGAGTCCGGATTAATTTGACGCCGTAACTTTTGAAAGTGGGTAAGTGCATCAGAAAGAGCGGGCGAAAGAGGGGAGTTGTGTGAACTCAAGATCATGGCAGCTTGAGCATAATTAGATAAGCTACTGTCCCCTTGATATCTCACAAGGGATGAGCCACTGTTCCAAAGCAGATTAAATTGGTTCTGTATCAATTCCTTCGCCGATTTTACAGCTTGTGCATCTAATTCTAGTCCTTTTCTTCGAGCAGTGATAAAAAGATTTTCCAATTGAATTCCATCGTGAATATTCAATCCTAAACCGCGAGAGTTGGACTGAACCCGGTTAACAAATTGCTCGAGTTTATCTATTTGATCAGTGTTTAAAAGACTTTCATCGAGGTGAATGCGCTCAGGTTTTTCATTAGCGGCGGAGACCACTTCTTGCAAAAACTTGTTTATTTCACGAACTGTATTTTGTGTGGGCGTCTCTAATTCCAGAAGAGATTGAAAAGCCAGGGCTCGCCGAGCAGGCGGCCCCCCTTTAGCAGTAGCTACGCTTAATGCATCTTTTTTTATTCGTTTCTGAGCTAGGTTCAGGGCGTTATAGGGCCGTTTTGCTTTTTGCCAAACATAAACTTGTTCATCCAATTCCCGAGCCAAATCCGTGGGGAGAAGTTGACGAAGATAAAGTCGCGCCAGATCATTTTGGTCCTTGGCATTTAAGATCTCAAAAAGAAATTCCTTTCTAGCTTCAGTAATCAACTCTGGATATTTTTTATAAATTGCAGCTAGTCCCGCAGCAGCTGGAAATCTCACTTCACCAATTCGATCCGAGTGTTTCAGATAAGTTTCGAAAATGGGAATTAAGTCTGGATTTTCTAAAATTGCTAGAAGTTCAATACAAAAAGCTTCAGTCATGAGCTGTCCTCTTTCTAGGCTCTCGAGAAACGCAACAATTTCAGAAGCTCGGTGCTTGATGACTTCTGGAAACTTTTTAAGGTGAGCCAAATGTTTAGTATTGCCTTCGATGTCGTCTGGATTGGAACCAGTGATAAACTTTAGCAGGATGCGATCAGCTTGCACTGCCTCTGGAGAAAAATGCGAGGCTTTAGGCCGTTGATAACCTTCTTCCATTCTTGCTCCATGGTATTCGGCGGCAAAAACGAATGGTTTTAATGGGCGAAAACAAACAAGAGCAATGTACAAAAAATACACAGGTCGAAGTCGCAAGTTGAGCTCCATTTCTTAATGGGAAAATAGGGAGCAAGAGAGGTGCCAAAACGCCACTTTTTATCGGCTAGAAACCGAGGGTAAAAGTGTAATCATAACAA
>JBJSXY010000024.1:0-3660 GCA_046086625.1 Pseudomonadota bacterium
CTGAGTGATTTCGACCCTTGCGAAGCGGGTTCTATTAAGCGGATTGAAAAAAAATAAGGCTGATCCCCGTTCTTGTAGTACAAAAAAGAGCCCCCTAAGGAATTGAAATAACAATTCTTTATCCACCGACTAGAAATAAAAGCCGCTATTTGATACGAGAGAAGGACACAAAAACCTTTCAACGAGTTTCTCTTTTGATTTGGCGCCTGGATTGCACCGTCGAAACCCCCACCAGAAGGGATTTTGCAAAGGAGCAATCAAATGCCTGCTTTATTTTCTGCGATAACAGCTATCTTTGTTTTTGGTTTGATCTCATGTCAGAGTAAGCACCAAAGGAGCCCCTTGAGCTCGTCTGAAGAAAACAGCCTTCCCTATCAAGAACAACCAGAACAAACACCTGGTTCTGGGCCTTTGGGACTCAAGGCACAAGCCATTGGCTTAGATGAGCCCCACTTATATCAAATTCAATTAGAATGGCAGGTCACTAATAGAGAGCCCTCCACTTTTTTCATACTGAAGCGAAACGATTGGAATTCTGGGCGTGTTGTTCAGGGAGAGCAAGGGTACTTTAAAGACCAAGAGGTTCAAGAGGGGAAAGATTATTTGTATCAAGTCCAAATGATCAATGGCTCTAAGAGCCTCAGCTCCGATTGGCTCCGGATTCAAGTTCCCAAAGATAAAGTCTATGAAGCGGATGAAGTGATTCAATCTGAAAAAACAACTGACTACGCAAGATTGTTCTTAAAAAACAAAGTACGAATCAGTTGGCAGGGAAAGAAAGTTGAGTTGAGGGCTCAGGAAATTATTTCGGAAGATGCCATCCTCGAGTCATTCTCTGCAGATGATAAAGATGCGGCCGCCGGTGAATCTGGCAAAAGTGGGGGAGAATTAAGCATCCACGCAAAAAAACTAAAAGGCTCTTTATTTGTTCGAGCTGACGGTCAAAACGGGGGAGTGGGAATCGAGGGATCAAAAGGAAGCCCGGGAGAAAAAGGGGCTAGCGGGCCCACAACATTTTTGTATTTCGGATCCCCGGAAAAATATCCACCTGGAGCACCTGTCTATAGAGGCTATTGGTTTTATTGTGATCCCCCTCGTCCTGCCGGGATTATTGGAAACACGGGAGGGGTTGGAGCTCAGGGGCTCACTGGGGGTTCCGGAGGGAATTCGTCGAAAGTGTTAATTGAGATAGAGGATAATAGTGCCGGAGATGTATTTTTTACTAATAAACCTGGAACCGGTGGTGAGGGCGGTGTAGGGGGGCCGGGTGGTGATGGAGGTGAAGGAGGATGGTCTGGGGAAATTGATTGGACTACCCATGCATCGGCGATGCCTCAGGGGGCAGATTTAAGTCAGTTTTACCAATGTGATTCCAAACAGGGTCCCAAAGGACTCGAGGGGCCTCGTGGCCCACAGGGCCCAAAAGGAGAAGACGGGTATCAGTCTCCCTTTTGTTTAAAGCTTGGAAAATCTCAAATGGGAAATTGTCCTTGATTGACGACTTCAAAAGCGCGTGCCAGCTTCTTCTTAAATGAGCATTAATTCTGTTCCAGTCCTAGATTTATCAAGGCAGTACCGTGAGCTATTGCCTCAGGTGCTTCGGGCCATGTCTCAGGTGATTGAATCTGGAGCTTTTATTCTGGGACCTGATGTTTCAGCTTTCGAAAAAGAGATAGCGGAATGGAATGGTTCCCAGTTTGCTTTTGGGGTTAGCAATGGAACAGATGCCTTGTTCATTGCTCTTCGGGCATTAGGAGTGGGTCAGAACGATCAAGTTCTTTCTTCCCCCTTTACATTTTTTGCAACGGTGAGTGCGACGGTAAATAGCGGGGCCACCCCAGTTTTTTCGGACATCGATCCGCAGACTTTCAATCTGGATCTTAATCGTGTTGAAGAGGCTTTAAAAAAAGATGTGAAAAAACGAATTAAAGCGATCATTCCCGTGCATCTCTATGGGCAGGCTTGCGATATGGAAGCACTCCAATCGCTAGCCAAAAAGCATGAGGTTTTTTTAATCGAAGATGCCTGTCAGTCTATTGGAGCCAAAATCAATAATAAAAAGACAGGGAACTGGAGTGAGTTCGGATGCTTTAGTTTGTATCCAACCAAAAACTTAGGAGCTGTGGGAGATGCGGGATTCATTACTACGAACGATCCTGAATTGGCTGGTCGAGTTCTTTCCATTCGAAATCACGGGTCTAAAATTCGATATGTTCATGAGCGTATAGGTAGCAATTTTCGGATGGACACGGTTCAAGCAGCGGCTCTGAGGGTTTTTCTCCCTCATTTAGACAATTGGATTCATGCTCGGCAGAGAGCAGCTCAATATTACGATGAAAACCTAGAAAATATTGAGGGGATTGTAACTCCGAGGAAGGCAGCGTTTTCAAGCCATACCTACCACCAATACACAATACGAGTTTTGAATGGAAAACGAGAAAAACTGAAGAACCATCTTAGCTCTAAAAAAATTGGGCATATGGTTTACTACCCTATCCCGTGCCACCTACAAACGGCGCTTAGTTTCTTAGGGTATACCAGAGGGGACTTCCCAGAAGCGGAGCGGGCTTCCGAGGAAGTTTTGTCGCTACCGATTTTTCCAGGGATCTCTGAAGAAGAGTTGGAATATGTTGTTTGTGAATTAAGAAACTTTGATTGAAGTGGTTTCTCTTTCGTGTTTTGTCATAATTCTATTGGAAAGAGTCAAAACCAGGAGAGAGGTCAGAGCGGGAACAATAAAACCATGGTAGCCGAGATGACTGAAAACATAGGCGGAAATTCCCGAACCCAACATAAAACTCAAAAAAGTAAATAGACGAAGCCAATTTAAATTTTTTTGGTAGCGCTTTTCCTTTTCGGCAACATTTAAAAATGGAATTCGAACCAAATTCATTCCTAAGTCAGTAGAAATGCCAGTCATATGGGTGGTCCGGATTTGGCCGTTTGTAAGACATGCAAAAGTTGCATTTTGAGCACCACAGATAAAACACAGCACAAAGAGCAATAAAAAATCGCGCTGGAGCACCAGAGGCTCTCCAAATTCACCAAAGAGTCCCCACTCGCCCAAAATAAAAACTAAAAAGAGAAGAATTGACTGAATCAAAAGCGCTGGAGTCACAAGAACTTTTCTTTGTTGGTAATAAGGACGGTCAATCAAAAATGCCGAGAACGCGGCTCCCGCAATAAACGAAATCGGTGCCACCATCATTTCTAAGGAAAGCCAAAAACCTTCTTGAGCAAAACTTAAACCGACGTGAGTTCCGTAACCAGTGACATGCGACACGAATCGATGGCAGGCAACAAAACCACCTGCATTAATAAAGCCTGCTTGAAATGCGAGGAGCATCCAAAGAACAACATTTTCTTTTCTGAGGAGATTCTTAAAGGCTTGGCTTCTTATCATAAAACTGGTGGAGGCGATCGGCATCGAACCGACAACCCCCAGCTTGCAAAGCTGGTGCTCTCCCAATTGAGCTACGCCCCCACTTCGAGTGGATCGGAATACCACAGAGTCTGTTGAGAAGTCTACGCTGAACGACTGGGAATGATTGAAACTGTCGAAGGATTCATGGTGGGTGCTATAGGACTCGAACCTATAACCTACGCGGTGTAAACGCGTCGCTCTAACCAATTGAGCTAAGCACCCTCAGGAAGAAGTGG
>JBJSXY010000025.1:0-3654 GCA_046086625.1 Pseudomonadota bacterium
GTACTCGCTTCCATCGTGGCGCCTTCGATATTCTAAAATATCAAAAGTGCCAGAGGGAATGAAAAGCTTATAGTGCTCCGAAAAGTAAGAATCAAAAGATCTCGTTGCTCGCGTTAATGAAGCCATTTTTGAAATCACTACTTTGGCCGTAGGTTCTCGCAACTCCATACTCACAATAAATTCCTCTTCTGATGGTGCGTGAAAAGTTAAGCTGCAGTTTTTTCCATCAGGCGTTGTTCCATTGAATAAAAAGGGATTCTGGTCTGTTGCCCCTTCAAAAAGCAGGCGAATTTTTTCTTCTGCTGCTTTACCCGTCATGATTTCAAAAGAGGGTAGATTGGGTTGTTCCCCAAACGTGGTAAAACTAAAGAAAACAAAAAGAGAGATGAGAATTTTTTTCATAAACAACAGTATAATGGTGGAAGAAGAACCAGAGAAGTAAATTTATAAAATCGGAGATTCAACGGGGCCTCTTCATGTTGTTACTTTCGTTTTTCATGTTGGTTTATCACGCAGGTCTTTTTCTTTGGCTTTTTTACGGAGCAAGAAAACTGTCCAAAGTTAAGAACATCCTTCCGGCGGAAGTCATTGCGGCAGAACTTCCTAGTTTATCTATTATTGTCCCAGCTCGGAACGAAGAGAAGACTTTAGGGGTAGGGTTGAGTTCGCTGATTCAACTGACTTATCCGCGTCTTGAGATTTTCGTTGTTAATGATCGCTCCACCGATAAAACCGCCCAAGTGATCGATGAATTTGTAAAACGGGACCAGCGCTTAAAAGCTGTAACGGTTGATAGGCTACCTGAGCGGTGGCTTGGGAAAAACCACGCCCTTCAATTAGGCGCTTTCGAATCCCAAAGCGAGCTCATTTTATTTACAGATGCCGATGTGGAAATGGACGATGAGTTTCTCAAAAATGCAGTCCTATTTTTCTTGAAAAACCAACTGGATCATTGTGCAGGGATTCCTAAAGTCACGGGAGGCACCCCCGTTCTCTATCCACTTTTGGGAGTTTTTGGTTTAGCTTTTTCTCTTTTTACTCGTCCCTGGCAGGGAAAAGATCCGAATAAAAAACAAGCAGTCGGAATCGGAGCTTTTAATTTGGTTCGAAGAGCGGCGTATTTGGGGATTGGGGGACATAGCCAGCTTTCTTTACGTCCAGACGACGATTTGAAATTAGCTCTTCTCTTTAAACGCTCAGGATTTAAAACCGACTGTGTCAATGCAGTCGAAGGGCTTCGAGTGGAGTGGTACTCCAATGCAATTCAACTCATGCGGGGCCTAGAGAAAAACACGATGACTGGCTTTGAGTACTCATTTCCAAAAGCGATTTTAGGAAACATCCTTTTTACTTTCACTTTTTTGTTTCCTTTTTTTCTCCCCCTTCTAAATGAGGGCCCAAGTAGCGTTTTTTCATGGGCAGCTCTTCTTTGTCTTTTCCTTTCTTACGCAGGCCAGCTGTACGAAGCGCGAATGCCCCTCTGGTGTGTCCCCTTTTTTCCCTTTGCGGCTTTGGGAATTCTCTTTATTGTGGTGCGAGCGTGTTGGCTCACTTTTCGAAATCAAGGGGTTTATTGGAGAGATACGTTCTATTCTTTAGACGTGTTACGTTCTAATCGGTTTTAGTAAGGAATCATTCCCATGAAACAAACTTATCGATGTGTTGTCTTAGATCCTAAAACAAAAAGCCTCGCCGTGGTTGAAAAGGAAATTCCGAAGCTTAAGTCTCACGAAGTTCTCGTGCGCGTTTGGGGTTCACCTATAAATCCATCGGATCGACTTTTTTCTCAGGGTCTTTATGGAATTCCCGTTTCGACTCCCATTACTCCAGGCTTTGAGGGGACGGGCAGTGTTGTCGATTGCGGAAAGAGCTTTTGGGCCAAGCGTTTAATGGGAAAAAACATCAGTGGAGCTGTGCAAGGAGGAGATGGATTTTGGGCTGAATATGTCGTTTTACCTGCCCAGCAATCTTTGGTACTTGACCCCCTGATTCTCCAAGAGACAGCTGCATGTGCTTTTGTAAATCCGCTGACTGCCCTTGCATTAATGGAGCCGATTCAAAGGGGTATCTTTCCCTCTTTTCTCCAGACAGCCGCTGCAAGTCAGTTGGGAAGGATGATTCAAAGAATGAGTCAAAAAGCGGGTGTGCCTTGTGTGCATGTGGTGCATCGGGCTTCTTTGAAACAAGAATTAGAGTCTCAAGGCTGGCAGAATGTAATCGATTCAAGCCAATCGGGTTTCGAAAACGAGCTCAGAGATTTAACTCATCAATTAAATATTCGTTATGCAATCGATGCAGTAGCGGGAGCGATGACTGGCAATTTAGTGAGAAATCTACCCGAACAAAGCCAAGTCGTTGTTTACGGAGTGCTATCGGGCGAAACGTGTTTAGTTGATCCAGGCGATTTGATTTTTAAAAACCAACAAATAAAGGGATTTTGGTTATCTCACTGGATAAAAAATAAGAAATTCGTTGAGCTTCCGTTTCTGTTTAGACGCTTAAAAAAGTTTCTTAAAACGGAAGGTCAAACTCAAGTAGCTCGGCGTCTCAGTCTCGAAGAAGCTATTGAGGAAATAAAAAATCCAAAAGGAAACGCCAGTGCAGGAAAAATATTAGTGATGCCGGGTCTGGGTTAATTGTTTAATCTTCCTCGCTCAATATACATTGTGTTTGTAAAAAGGTTCAGCGAGACGGATTCTTCTAAAAGCTTAATCTCAATCTGCCGTTCGTTGCTGTAAGGTGAGTCTTTTATTGCGAAGAATTCAAATTGCAATTCACCTGCTAGTTCAAACCCCAGCTTCTTTGAATCTAAGTTCTTGGCATGAATGGTATAGTGGAGGTCCCGTTGTGGTTCTACTTGATCATCATAAAACTGTGAGGGTGTTTTTTTAGAAACATCAAGATACTCGCGCGCATTTTCAACTTTGACCCCATCTTGAGAAGCGTCATCACTAAGCCATTGAATCCAATTCCTGGTCGTTACATTTAAGTAATCATATTTAGGATCGATCGATTTTTCCCAGTGCGCTTTGTAAGCTTCTTCTTGGGTGTGATACAGAATGGCTCGGGGATGTAAAAGCTGCTCACCATTCACACTTTTTCTTTCAAATAGAACATGGCCGTGAAAAAAATCTTCTTCCACTCCGATGAACCGGAAAGCCTTGTCGAATGCTTCCTGGGAGTATCGATTTAAAAGTTTTTCGATACGCGCCAAAGTGAACTGAGATGGAAGTTTCCAAGGAGAAAACATCATTTGGGTCTCTTCAGACGCTTTGACGGGAACTGAGTACGCGGCGGGAATAGTAAAGAATATAATAAATACAAACAGATAAGCTCTAGACCCCGATTTGAACATGCCTCAAAATACCAGTTGTTATGCGTTGCGTCAAGAGCTCAAATTGAGATAGGGGAGTTCAGTTTTTCTTATCTTTATTCCGAGTTTATAGCTACCCTCGCTCTTTTATTGGGGGAGTTTGAATTATGAAGCAAGTAAACCACTCACAATGGATGACGAGCGTATTAAAAGCAGCTGCCATTTATAATTTTTTCTTTGCGTTCATGACGCTTTTAACCCCTTTCTGGTTATTCGATGTAACCGGTGCCGCACGACCCAATTACCCAGAGTTGTGGCAGTGTATTGGAATGATCGTCGGC
>JBJSXY010000026.1:0-2328 GCA_046086625.1 Pseudomonadota bacterium
AGTTTCTGGAAAAACATGATTCCTTGCATGGCCTCATCAATAATGCAGGAGTGATGTACACTCCCTTTGGAAAAACAAAAGATGGTTTTGAGACCCAATTTGGAACAAACCACTTAGGGCATTATTTGCTCACAGAGCTTCTTTTGCCATTATTGAAAAAGAGCGCGCCCTCGCGAATTGTAAATTTATCTAGTTGCTACCACGACAAAGCTCAAGGACGAGAAGGAAAGATTCATTTCGATGATTTAAATTTCGAAAAAAGAAAATACGATGGTTGGGAAGCTTATGCTCAATCGAAATTGGCAAATTTATTACACGCAAAACAATTGGCGAAAAGACTGGAAGGGTCTGGGGTTACAGCAGTCAGTGTGCATCCCGGATGGGTCAGAACGCCTTTGTTTCGAAACATGGGACCTCTCTGGATACAGGACTATCTTTTAAGACCTATTTTACATTTGGCGGGAATGATTGAACCCTGGGAAGGAGCGCAAACTACGCTTTACGCGCTTTTGGCTCCCGAAGTAGAAGCTCATAATGGGGCATTTTTTAGTCAAACAGGTTTTTATCGGTCCAAAGAGGCAAAGCGGGGAGGCTGGCCGCTACAATCTCCAAATCCCATGGCTCACGATGAGAAAATTGCGGAACGCCTCGATCAAGTGAGCAAAAAACTAGTTAAGTTGTGATTGAGAACCTGAAGAGAGATAAGCGAGCGGGTCGACGGCTTTTCCTTGGGAGCGAATTTCAAAATATAGACTCGGTTTTTCACGATTTCCCGTATCCCCCACAAACCCAATCACGTCGCCAGCCTCAACTGTTTCGCCCACTTCTTTATTGAATTTGAATAAATGGGCATTCAGCGTGTAGAGCCCTTGTCCATGATGCAAAATGATGACGTTTCCTAAACCTCTCAGCCAACCTGCAAATTCGACTCCTCCGGGGAGAACTGCGCTGACCGGAGAATTGAAGTCGGCTTCGATCTCAATCCCTTTATGATAAGTAACGGTTCCAAATTTTTCATGAACACTTTTTCCAAAGCCTTGAACAATCGTTCCTTCGGTCGGCATGGGGAGATCTCCCTTTGGTTCGAAAAGACCCTTGTTCGTTCCCGTTTTAGCTGATGGAAGCCCCTTAAAAAGTTCGCTCAGCTGATGGGAGACTCTTTGATACTCTCTGGAGGCAAGTCGATAGGAGCTCTGCTTCTCATTGATTTTAGCTACCAATCGGTTTTTGTTTTTTAGTAGGTTTTCAAGAAGCAGTTGCTGATCTTTAAGTTCATCACTGAGGGAAACTAATTTAAGTTTGGAGGCTTTCAGTTTGAGCTCAGCTTCCGCTAACTTTTGTGTTCTTTCTTGAAATTGGCGAGTCAATTGAGCATGTGAACGCAAGGTATAGAGTAAGACCCGGACTCTCCCTGCCAGTTGAGAAAGGTTTTGGCCGTGAAAAACAAAGCGACTAATACCTTCTTTTTGAATTTTATAAACGACCTTTAAAAGAAGAAAAAGTCGCTGTCTTTGGGCTTGCTCTAATTTCTTCTGATTTTGGTATTCCAAGGCTAAGTTGTCCAAACTCATTTCTAGTTCCTGTTGATGACTTGTGAGTCCTTGGAGTTTCTGACGAACTTGATTTTGTTTTGCGTTGAGCTCATCGAGTGATTCTAAAAGTGTTTTTCTTTGAGTTTCTCTCGAATCATAATCGGCCTTTTCCGTTTGAAGAAATTTTTTGAGACTTCTAGCTCTTTGTTGAGCTTCTTTTGTGTCTGACACATCCAGAGAGTAAGACGGGTAGGCAAAGAGAAAAACGAATACCAGAAGGGAATGAAAAATCATTAATGAACTTGCTCCGAAGTTCTAAAAAAGACAGCCAGACTTCCTAAAAGAGCCATCGTAATTCCTACGAATAAAAGAAGAAGGCCTTGTCCTAAAGAAAGAAACATCCAAGAGGAAACTCCAAAAACAGATCCCCAGTGTGAAGCAATGAGATCGCCTAGAATCCATTTAGATAGAAACAGAATAGTCATCGCAGATCCCGCTCCCAAAATCCCTTCGAGCACTCCCTCCCATAGAAAGGGAGCTAAAACGAAGGAAGTTTCAGCACCAATCAATTGAACGATTTCCATTTCGTCTTTTCTCGACTGGTGGCGCATGCCCATAAAATTTGCAATGATAAATCCACACCCTACGATCAAAGCCGAAATGAGACACCAGCCGATAATGGTTAGGATGCTTCGAACCTTTTTATACTGAGTCAGCCAATCTTCCGAGAAATCAACTTCGGAAATCTGTGCATCTTTGCTCAAAACGCTTTTCAGAGCTGTAATCTCTTGGGGAG
>JBJSXY010000027.1:0-4214 GCA_046086625.1 Pseudomonadota bacterium
GCTGATAGCAGGCTACCGACTACTTTTAGAATCTTATCGCCAGCAAGGTGTCCATAAGTATCATTGATGCGTTTGAAATAATCGATATCAAACATGATGAGACTCAACGGATGAAGACTGCGTCTACTGAAACTAAATTCCTTTTCAAGCGATTCCATGAAGTAACGTTTATTATAAAGCTGAGTGAGAGGATCGGTGTTGGCTGCTTTAAAGAGATTTGTTTGATACGATTGGTCTACTGCATCTTGATAGACCAACTTAAAGTACATCTGGGTCCCAATTAGAATCTTATCTCCATTATGAAGCGGCTCTTCCAAAACTTTTTTGCCATTCACAAAAATTCCGTTGGTGCTTCCAAGGTCTTTAATGAGAAGTTCGGAGCCCTTCCAAAAAATTTCCGCATGAAAGCGAGAGATTTGGGGATTATCTAAAACCAAATCACAACCGACTTCTCGTCCTATTTTTAAGTTTCTATTTTTTAGAGGAATTGCTTTTCCAGTTTCACGTCCTGAAATTGAAACAAAGAAGGGTTCCGAAGTAGAAGGCTTTTCGACTTCTTTTTTTAAGTTAACAATGATGGTTTTATCCGATTTATCTTCGCCCGACATAATTCGTTATCGGAAGTCTTTCATCAAGTTTTTAAGAAATTAGCAGAATTGAATTGGCGTAGCCAAGTGCCTGAAAAATTACTATAATTTAAACTCTAACAGTGCAATTTTGCTAAACGCGGAGTGACTCATGGCAGCAGAACCGACTCTCAAAGAACTTGTCGAAACAATGGTAAGAGCTCTAGTGGATGTTCCAACGGAAGTAAAAGTGTCTGAAATTGCTGGGGAACAAACAACCGTTTTTGAATTGGTTGTAGCTAAAGGTGATTTAGGGAAAGTAATTGGTAAACAAGGAAAAACTGCCAAAGCCTTACGTACTATCTTGACCGGGGCTTCTACGAAGTTACGAAAACGTTCTGTACTAGAAATTGTTGAGTAAAAGTTTTCACTACTTACTCAACAAAGGCCGCTCGAACCAACTCTCGATTTAATCTCGCAATGTTTTCCAATTTAATTTCTTTGGGGCATGCAGCTTCGCACGAACCTGTATTTGAGCAAGCGCCAAACATTTCTTCATCCATTTGAGCTACCATGTTTCTTACACGTCGACCCCGTTCTGGATTGCCTTGCGGTAAAAGCGCCAATTGAGAAACTTTAGCGGAAACAAACAACATTGCAGAAGCATTCTTACAAGCGGCTACACAAGCTCCACATCCAATACAGGCAGCGGAATCCATCGCTTTTTCAGCAGTGTCTTTTCCAATCAACATGGAATTAGCTTCTGGGGCATTGCCTGTATTTACTGAGCAGAAACCACCTGCTTGGATGATTCTATCAAACGCAGTTCTATCTACGCACAAATCGCGAAGTACCGGAAAAGCTTTTGCGCGAAAAGGTTCAATGACAATCGTATCTCCACTCTTAAATTTTCTCATGTGAAGTTGGCAAGTTGCAGTGCCCGTTTCCGGTCCGTGGGGATTACCATTGATCATTAGCGAGCAGGAACCACAGATACCTTCTCGGCAATCATGATCAAATTGAACCGCTTCTTCGCCTTTTTGAACAAGGCTTGTGTTTAAAAAATCCAGCATTTCAAGAAACGACATGTGTTCTGATGCATTATCAACTGTGTAATCTTTAAATGATCCGGGTTCTTGGGGGCCTTTTTGACGCCAAATTTTTAAGTGGAGTTTCATATTCTGGCTCCTTATTTGTAACTTCTTTGCGCTAAGTGAATATTTTCAAAAACAAGAGGCTCTTTGTGAAGCTTAGGAGCTTTTCCATTAAATTCCCAAGCAGCAACATAAGAGAAATTCTTGTCATCTCGAAGTGCTTCGCCCTCAGGAGTTTGCATTTCTTCTCGGAAATGACCCCCACAAGATTCTTTTCTCTCTAGAGCGTCTAGACACATCAATTCTCCCAACTCCAGAAAATCTGCCACACGATTTGCTTTTTCTAGTTCGGAATTCAGACGGTTATCTCCAGGAATTCTCACATCATTTGCAAATTCGTCTTTCAGCTTTTGAATGGAACCCATGGCTTCCTTGAGCCCTTGTTCATTTCGGGCCATTCCGCACTTATCCCACATGATTTTTCCTAGTTTTCGGTGCAGTTGATCCACCGATTGGCTTCCCTTAGCTTTCATAAAACCTTCAAGGCGTGCTTGGCTTTCTGCCATAGTAGCTTTGGCTGTTTCATGATCGGATTTAATAGCGCTGAGTTTGGTGCCACCAATGTAATTAGCAACACTATAGGGAACCACAAAGTATCCATCTGCTAACCCTTGCATCAAAGCAGATGCCCCTAAGCGATTAGCGCCATGGTCGGAGAAGTTGGCTTCTCCAGCAACGAAAAGCCCGGGAATAGAGCTCATCAAATTATAATCAACCCAAAGTCCGCCCATGGTGTAGTGCACAGCCGGGAAAATTCTCATGGGAACTTTGTAGGGGTTTTCGTCCGTAATCTTTTCATACATAGCAAAAAGATTTCCATATTTTTCGGAAATATTTGCTTCTCCGAGTCTCTGAATAGCATCTCTAAAATCCATATACACGGACAGCCCCGTGGGACCCACGCCTCGTCCTTCGTCACACATTCTCTTAGCTGCCCGAGAAGCAATATCTCGAGGGACTAAGTTTCCAAAAGCGGGGTACATGCGTTCCAAAAAGTAGTCTCGCTCACTCTCTGGAATTTCATTGGGACCTCGTTTTTCTCCAGCTTTTAACGGGACCCAAACTCGACCGTCATTTCTTAAGGATTCTGACATTAACGTCAGTTTAGACTGATAATCTCCGGAGACTGGCACGCAAGTGGGGTGAATTTGCGTAAAGCAGGGATTGGCAAAATAAGCGCCTCGTTTATGGGCTCTCCAACAAGCCGATGCATTAGATTGTTTGGCGTTAGTAGAAAGAAAGAAAACGTTTCCATACCCACCCGTAGCAAGAACGACTGCATCCCCAACGTGAGAAGTTAACTCTCCCGTAACGAGGTTTCTGGCAATAATGCCTCGTGCTTTTCCATCGACTACGATTAAGTCGACCATTTCCTGACGAGGAAAAATTTCAATGGATTTTTGACCCGCTTGCCTCATGAGAGAGCTGTAAGCTCCTAACAAAAGCTGCTGGCCCGTTTGCCCTTTAGCGTAGAAAGTTCTTGAAACTTGAGTTCCCCCAAACGATCGATTGGTGAGAGTGCCTCCGTACTCTCGGGCAAAGGGAACCCCTTGAGCCACACATTGATCGATGATGTTTACCGAAACTTCAGCCAAGCGATAAACATTTGCTTCGCGAGCTCGAAAGTCTCCGCCTTTAATAGTGTCATAAAACAAGCGATAAACAGAGTCGCCGTCATTTTGATAATTCTTAGCGGCATTAATACCGCCTTGAGCTGCAATGGAGTGAGCGCGTCTGGGACTCTCATGGAAAGTAAACACTTTCACTCGGTAACCTTGTTCTCCTAGCGTTGCAGCTGCTGAAGCCCCGGCAAGGCCAGTTCCTACGACAATCACCGTGTGTTTACGGCGATTCGCAGGGTTAACTAGATTGCTTTCAAATTTTCGGTTTTTCCATTTCTGATCGATAGGGCCAGATGGGATCTTAGAATCCAACATTTAGTTTCCTCCCCAAAAATACATGTAGAGCGGCTGAATAAAAAAACCGCCTCCAACCAAAACAGCGAAGATAAGGCCAGTTCGTTTTAAAGTTTTATTGTTGCGACTTTGAAGGCCCAGGCTTTGAAAAGCGGCACTAAAACCATGAGAGAGGTGAGTGAAAAGAATCACCATGCAAACCAAGTAAAAAGCGGTGTACCATTCTTTTTGGAATTCCTCAGCAACCAGCCGGTAAATATCTCTCATGCGAACCCCATCTACGATTGTTTCGTAGTAAGTTCCATATTTGAAAGTTACTAAGTGCAAAATGGCAAAAGAAAGAATCATGAGCCCCGATAGCACCATGGTTCGAGAGGCAAAGCTCGCTCTTTTGATGGAACTACTGGGAAGTTGATTCGGGGCTAGTGGACGAGACTCTCGGTTCTCTCGAGTTAATTTGAGGGTTAAAACCACATGAGTCAGAAAAAGTACGATGAGTCCCGCTTCAGCGACATAGATAAGGGAAGTACTGGTTAATTTATGGCTATACAAGTTGTAAGCATTCGGTCCGACAAAAA
>JBJSXY010000028.1:0-2204 GCA_046086625.1 Pseudomonadota bacterium
CCCAAGGGCTCAATTTTAAAAGACCTCTTTGAAACCGGAAAAATGCCGACCGCTGCCAGCTACAAGATTGAAGGGATTGGTGAAGATAAAGTTCCTGCCAATCTCGATTTTTCAGTTATCGATCATATCGTCAGAGTCGAAGACAAAGAGTCCATGCTGATGACTCGAGCTCTTCTCACCAAAGAAGGTATTTTTGCAGGGACCTCTTGCGGGGCAGCTGTTGTCGGCGCGTTGAGGTACATGGCTTCAGTGCCTAACCCGGGTCGCGTTCTAGTCATTTTACCCGACTCTGGAAATCGCTATCTCAGCAAAGTTTATAACGATGCTTGGATGATGGAAAATTCCTTTCTCGATAAAAAAGCCACTAATACAGTGGGCGATCTCATTCGTTTAATTCATAAAACACCTAGAATCGTATCTGCAAAAAACAATGATACAGTTGAAAATGTAGTTAAACTCATGAGAAATGAAGGCGTGTCCCAGATACCTGTGATTGAAAACAATGAGATCGTCGGGCTTGTTTCAGAAGCAGAGGTGTTGAGGCCTTTGTTTGAGCAGGAAATTAAACCGACTGATCCGATTAGGTCGCTTGTGAAAGCAGACTTTGCGCTGATTGAAGATTCTGATCCCATTTCTAGATTGAATGAGCTTTTTTCAGCGGGAAAAGTGGCGATCGTTCCAGAAGCTGGCCTTCCCAAGTTTGTGCTTACAAAAATTGACCTTATTAGTTTTCTCAGCTTAAGCGGAGCCGTTTAAATGGAATCTAAAAATCTAAAATTTGAAACACTCACAGTCCATGCGGGAGTAGAGCCCGACCCTTCAACGGGGGCGATTATGACTCCTATTTTTGCGACAAGTACTTATGTGCAGCCGACTCCGGGCAAGCATAAAGGTTATGATTATTCTAGAACTTCAAACCCAACTCGAACAGCGCTTGAAACGTCGATTGCGGCTCTTGAAGGAGCTCAACACTGTTTAGCTTTGTCCTCTGGATGTACGGGGACGGATGTTATTTGCCATTCACTGAATGCGGGCGATCATGTGGTTTCGGTGGATGATGTTTATGGGGGCACCAGCCGATTATTTCGTACGGTATGGAGTCGCCATGGAATTGAAACTACTTTCGCTGATTTGACTCATCACGATCTCAAAGAGTTTGTTCGACCTCAAACCAAGCTCATTTGGATCGAAACGCCTACGAATCCTTTATTAAAGATAATTGATATTGAAAAAGTCGTCGCTCAGGCGGAAAAATTAAATCCTCGACCCTTAGTGGTAGTGGATAACACGTTCGCAAGTCCTTATTTTCAGCGCCCCTTGGAATTGGGAGCAGACGTTGTCCTTCATTCCACCACTAAGTACTTAAATGGCCATAGCGATGTGGTGGGAGGAGCCATCTGTTTTAATGGCCAAGACCTCAAAGATCGACTTCACCATATTCAAAACTCTATTGGAGGAGTTCCCGGTCCCTTTGATGCGTGGCTGGTCTTAAGAGGAATTAAAACTTTAGCATTGCGAATGAAGCGGCATGAAGAAAACGCTAAAGAAATTGCCGAAATGCTGGAAAAGCATCCTAAAGTTGAGAAGGTGTTATACCCCGGACTTAAATCCCACCCCCAACATGAAATTGCCAAACGACAAATGCTTGGGTTTGGGGGAATGATTACTTTTTTTCTGAGAGGCAATCTCGACACAGCTAGAGGATTCTTGGAAAAAGTGAAGTTGTTTTCACTAGCTGAAAGTTTGGGAGGAGTGGAGAGTCTAATCGAACATCCAGCTATTATGACCCATGCCTCTATTCCAGCTGAGACAAGAGCCAAATTGGGAATTAGCGATACTTTGATTCGCATTTCGGTGGGAATTGAAAATGTTGAGGATCTAAAAAAGGATCTCGTGAGTGCCTTAGGCTAACGGGGAGTTTTACGGAGTAGAACCACTAGGAGGCTGCTCGCTGCTATGATGAGTACTCCAGAGATCAATTGCGAGTAGCTCAAAAGGCCTCCTAAGATAAAACCTCGATAAGTATCCCCTCTAAAACCCTCCACTACAAAACGAAGAATCGCGTAGCCAATCACGGCTTTTAGTCCGACTTCTCCCAGGAAATGACGATTAAAAAGACGCTTTTGGCAGAAGATAAAAAGTAAAAAAGCCCCTCCTGCTTCATAGAGTTGCGTGGGGTGAACCTTTAATCCATTTAAAGCGAC
>JBJSXY010000029.1:0-17250 GCA_046086625.1 Pseudomonadota bacterium
TGAAAATGATCACGTGTTCGCATTTCGAGATATCGCTCCGCAAGCTCCCGTTCACGTTTTGATTATTCCCAAAAAGCACGTGGACGATGTTTTAGACATCCGCCCTGAAGAGGGTTCGGTTTTTCAACACTTGTTTTTGGCGGCTCAACAAATTGCAGGACAACTTGAAATTGCTGGAAGTGGTTTTCGTCTTGTCTTTAATAGCGGAGATCATGCTTGCCAAACTATCCACCATCTGCATCTTCACTTACTTGGAGGTGCGCAGATGGGGGGATCCATGGTGGGATAAAAAAGTAAACAAAACTATTTTCGCAGTAACTCGGCTGCGTCATCGGAAGACAATTGACAGTATTTTTCACGTTATTTAATTTCCAGATAACAGAATTTTTTTAGGGCGATTTGCCCAAATAAAGCATTACTTTTAAGGAAGAGTAGAGGCGGTTTTCAAACAAGCGGGGGGACGTTTTTCCCCTTCGTTTTCAAACCGAGGTCGAGAAACAAAATGCACGTCATCAAACGAGATGGAAGTAAAGAAGAAGTAAAAATAGAAAAGATTCTTCATGCCGTTAACCGAGCCTGCCGCGGCATTCCAAACGTGGAAGCTCTTGATATTGCTAAGCGAACAATCAGCGGCCTCCATGATGGCAGCACCACTGAGGAACTCGATAACCTCTCCATCGCTACTGCCGTTATGTTGATGGCAGAAGAACCCAATTATTCAAAAGTAGCGGCTCGAATGCTTTCGGAAAGTGTCCGTAAGGAAGTTGGCCGTGATATGGCTTTCCGCGATTACTTGAAAAGGGCCGCTGAACATGGGGCGCTTAGCGATCGCGTACTGGGGCTCGCCATGGAAGATGTCCAAACCATTGAGTACGCCATACGCCATGAGCGAGATGATTTATTTGAGTACTTTGGCCTAAAAACTTTAGTGGACCGGTATCTTTTAAGACACCCAGAAACCCGAAAGGTCATCGAACGTCCTCAGTGGATGTTGATGCGAGTCGCTTTAGGCCTCTCAGATAATGTAGGCGAAGCTATCGACTTCTACGATATTATTAGTCAGTTTTTTTACATGCCTTCCACCCCGACATTATTCAATTCGGGAACACGGCATCCTCAAATGAGCTCCTGTTACTTACTCACAGTGGCGCAAGATAGCTTACAAGGAATTTACAAAACCATCACTGACTGTGCTCACTTATCCAAATGGTCTGGAGGACTCGGTGTTGACTGGACTCCTGTTCGCGCTTCTGGGGCTTTAATCAAAGGGACCAACGGTCTTAGTAACGGAATCATTCCTTTTTTAAAAGTGTTTGATTCCTCCGTTCACGCTGTTAACCAAGGTGGAAAACGAAAAGGCGCTGCAGCCGTTTACTTGGAGCCTTGGCATGCCGATATCGAGGCATTCTTGGAATTAAGAAATAATACGGGTGCCGAGGAAAGAAGAGCGCACAATTTAAATTTAGCACTTTGGATCCCCGATCTTTTCATGCGAAGAGTAGAAACGGATTCCGACTGGTCACTCTTCAGCCCCGAATCCACCCCCTTGCTCTTAAAGACTTTTGGTCCAGAGTTCGACAAAGCCTATGAGCAATATGAACAAGACGGAAAGGCTTTGAAAAAAGTTTCGGCACGCCAACTTTACTCAAGAATGATGCAAACTTTGGCAGAAACAGGGAATGGCTGGATCTGCTTTAAAGACAAAGCAAATCTGCGCTCCTCACAAACGGCGCGTCCGGGGGCCATTGTTCGAAGCTCCAATTTGTGTACCGAAATCTTAGAAGTAACCAGCTCGGAAGAAACTGCGGTTTGCAACTTGGGCAGCATCAATCTCAGCGCTTATGTAACTAACTCCAAATTTGATTTTGAAAAGCTGAGCGCAGTCGTGGAAAGAGCTGTTACATTCCTCGATCGCGTGGTTGACATCAACTTTTACCCAACCAATGAAGCGAGTAGCTCAAACAAGAAATGGCGCCCAGTGGGTTTAGGCATTATGGGGCTTCAAGATTGTTTCTTCAAAATGGGTTATGTCTTTGACTCACCCGAAGCAAAGAAACTTTCCGATCAAATCTCTGAAACCATTTATTATCACGCTTTAAAAACCAGTTCCAAAATGGCTAAGCTTAAAGGTGCCTTTCCGGCCTTCAAAGATTCGCGGTACGTTTTGGGACAGCTTCAGGTTCAATTAGCGCAAGACAATCAGCCCTCAATGCCTGAACTCAAATTTGATTGGAATACTCTCGCTCGAGATATTCAAAAAGATGGTCTTCGAAATAGCTTATTGATTGCGATTGCCCCTACGGCAACCATTGCTTCCATTGTGGGCTCTTACGAAAGTATTGAACCTCAAATTGCAAACTTTTTTAAGCGCGAAACTTTGAGTGGCGAGTTCCTGAATATCAATCGATACTTGATTGAAGACCTTAAGAAGATGGGACTTTGGACACCCCTGATGCGAGCTAAAATCATCGAATCAGAGGGGTCCGTTCAAAACATAGAATCTATTCCTCTTGAAATTCGGGCTAAGTACAAAACTGTTTGGGAGGTTTCTCAAAAAACTCTCATCGACATGGCTGCTTCACGCTCTGCTTTTATCGATCAATCTCAATCGTTAAACTTATTCCTAGAAGATCCAAGCATTGGCAAACTATCTTCGATGTATATGTATGCTTGGAAGCAGGGAATCAAAACTACCTACTATCTTCGTTCGCGAGCAAAGACTAAAATTAAAAAGACAACCGTAGAAGAACCAAAAGCAGTCACAGCTGAAGAAGCCGTGGCCTGCTCCTTGGAAAATCCTGAAACCTGCGAGGCTTGTCAATAAAGGGCAAACATCATGATTCTCAACACTGAACTCAACTTAACTTTACGGCCGATGCAATATCCGCAGTTTTTCAAACTGTACAAAGATTCTATCAAAAACATTTGGACAACAGACGAACTAGATTTTTCGATTGATTTTGAACACCTCCGAGACAAGCTCTCTCCAAAAGAAGCCCACTTGATTAAACGCCTCGTTGCTTTTTTTGCCACTGCAGACAATTTGGTTGCCCACAATTTAGTGCTCAACTTTTACAAGCACATTAATAGCCCTGAATATCGAATGTTCTTGGGAAAGCAACTTTTTGATGAAATGTTGCACGTTGAAACTTATTTGCTGCTTGTTGATAATTATCTTCCAGATCCTGTAGAGCGCAGTGAAGCTTTTGACGCTTATCGAAGTATTCCTTCTGTAAAACTAAAAGCTGATTTTTGCTTTAAATACATGGATTCGATCAATGAACTCGACAAACTCGATACCGATGAAAAGAAGAGGCAATTTGTTCAAAACCTCATTTGCTTTGCTGCTTGTGTTGAGGGACTCTTCTTCTTTGGTTCCTTCGCATACGTTTACTTTTTAAGAAACAAGGGTTTATTACCAGGCCTAGCCGCTGCTACTAACTGGGTTTTTAGAGATGAAACCACTCACATTGATGCCGCGATGGCCGCCATTCAGGTGATTCGAGAAGAGTATCCTCAGTTGTTTGATGACCAATTGAAAAAAAGAACTGAGGACATGATTGATGAAGCTATTGAAGTTGAAATGGCTTTTTGTGCTGATGCTCTTAGCTTGGGAGTCAGTGGTATTTCACCCAACATGATGAAAGATTATTTGATGTACTGTGCGGATAACCGATTAGTACAGCTAGGCTATTCAAAAAAATATCTAACGAAAAACCCTTTTCCGTTCATGGTTCTACAAGACGTGCAATCTTTAACAAACTTCTTTGAAAAAAGAGTGACAGAATATCAGAAGGGGTTTTCGGCTACAAAGCAAGCAGTGGTGTTTGACGAAGCTTTTTAATTTTAACTAGCCACTTTTAATAATTCAGTATTTATCGGGGACATGACAACTTCTGCTTTGGTAAGCTGAGCCGACTGGTTCAAGGAACCGGACACTTTGGCTCCTTTTAATATAGATATGCCTTCTCGGTAGTTGAGTTCGCCTCTTAAGACCGCATTTGAACCAAGCTCCACATCCGTTGCTTCCACTTTTCCCGTAAATTCCCCGTCAATATAACAACGCCCGCCGGCAACCACTGAACCACCCAAAAATCGCCCAGTAATTTGAACATCTCCGCCTGCAAAAATATTTCCGTCGATCATTTCTCCTTCAATTTGCACATTGCCACCCGGAGTTTCAATATTTCCTCGACAACTTCCTTTGATACAAACACTCGAGCTATCTTTTGCAGAAATATTACCGGAGATTTCACCACTCAATTCCAAATCGCAAGTAACGGTGATGTCGCCCTTTAATTGACTGCCTTTTAAAATTGAATTGAGTTTCTTGGCCGCAGCAGTAACTCGAACAGGCTCCACCGTCACAGGTATTTTGGTTTCGAGTTTCTTGTTAAAAAAAGACATAGTTCCTCCGGTGGTATCTCCCTTATCGTCTTGTTTTTTCGAAAACTTAACTCAAGGCCGGTGCGCAGCGGCAGCTTTTTCAGGTACCAATAATAGTGTCACTTACCCGATTTCAGACTGCCTTTTTTTGGCGTTAACCCAATGAATACAGTGTTTTTCCCGCAAAGACTGAATCACCCCTTTTGGCATCTGCTTGCAACACCTAGTCGCACGTTGGCTTCCTCGTGGAGCGTTGGCGGAATTATGATGCGCTTATTTATTATTACAGTGGTTGCAGCTCTCACTCTCATGGGCTGCCAAAAAAACAAGACCCGTGGATTTAGTACGAAGATTGGTATTGTTTTAGACGATTCGGTGCCAGATGAACAAAGAGATCTCATCGATCTTGATCTCTCCAACTTGTCTCAGCTTAATCTTTCAGTGGGCTCATCAGATCTTCAGGTGTTAGGTGCCAATAGCTTTACAGGTTCTGAACTTATTGGGTGGTATAAATCTCGAGTAAACTTTATGGTTGGAGAAAATTTCGATTACGCCGAACAAGCGTCTATTATCGGAACTTTATCTTATCGACCTCAGATTTATGCAAACACCCTTTTATTAGGTGATGATTTTCTGGCGCGGAATAGTTTGACTACGATTATGGTCAACATAGGAAGCGCTCTCTATCGCTACGGAAAACAAAATTCCAGAATTTTAACTTTAGATGTGGGTGGACAAACTATCTATATCAAAAGCCCCCGAGTGGGAGTAATTCAAATTGCGGAAGGGCTCTTCACTTCTTGGTCCGTTCGAAACACTGCGCCCGATACTCTGGCGAATAGCCTTATCCGGCTTTCTGTTTACTTTCATGAAGCTCGACATAGTGATGGCAATGGCGAGAATGTTACTTTTCCTCACGCCATGTGCCCCGATTGGCATGATTACGGCGGAAATTATTCCTGTGATAGCAGTTCTAATGGGCCTTATGTGGTGGATTCCGTCATGTTGAGAAATTTGAGAGCAGCCTGTACGAATTGCTCAAATACTGAAATACAAACTTTCAAAGCTTTCCAAGCAGACGCAGAAAGTAGGCTCTTACCTAATTCTACTTACAAAGACATTCGGCCTGAGCAAATACCTTGAGAAAAAAGCAAAGAAAACTCTATTTTCTTTTCGGATGGCTTACTGTTTTGAGCTTTTTGGCTCTTCTCGGCTGGTACTTATCTGATCGTTTCAGAATGCTGCCAACAGAAAGTCATTTTATTTTTGAAGAAAAACTTGGGTCTGTCCAAGTCGCTGAACAAAAAGATTCAGCTCCAGAAGAAGTAAGACCGCTTCCAGATATTTCGGCAGAGGAATTGGCGTTCAGGCAACGAGCACAACAGGCGCTAGAAGACTTTCCAAGAAAGAATATTTTAAAAGAGCAAGGAAGAGATCTTCACAAGCCCCCTCAAGAACTCCTCGATGCGAGTGCAGAACTAGGAACCATTGAAGACTTGCTTGATAAAAATCCAAGCCTCGTCAAAGAAGGACTTCGTTTTTATCGTCGCTGTGCTTTAAATGAGGCGCTTTTAAATTCGCTGCGGGGTCTTTGCTTGCACAATCTAAAAACTAGAGCTAAAGCCTCGGGATTCGAAAAACGAATCCGTTGGAATGAGTTTCCAGATTATCTTCACCGCATTGCGGATAAGTTATAAGCGGAACTTCAAATTTGCAGAAAAGTTAAATGCCCGATTGTAAATCGCTTCCTGAAGAGAGGTCTGGTTAATGTCGGAAAGACCCCACCCATAACGAGCGCCAATTCCCATTTCTAGCTCGTTTGATAACGCAAGATCCAAACCTGCTCCGACATAAATCCCGTATTCAACGCGATTGGTTCCCGAAGTCGTATCGAATGAAATCGCGTTGGTGGTGGTGGAGGCAGAGTGAAGATAAGCAATCCAGGGTCCAGCCATAAAACTCGGGGCTATATTATTCCAAGGAAATTTAATCTTAAAAAATAGAGGGACCTCGAAATATTTAAGACTTGTATCATCACTGGGCAATGACCCCACTACTCGCCAACCTTTATTCATGTAATTGAGTTCAGTTTGTATAAACCACCGATCCATTAATCGGTATTCTACGAAGCCCCCTCCCATATAGGCAGTTTTCTCAAGGTTGCCTCGCTCGGAGTTGTTCGTTCGAAGCTGACCAAACTGTACACCAACGAACCAAGGAGAAGAGGGCGATGGGCTTGTACTCAGAGCTTGAACGGGCTCGGGTGCTGGTTGAGGAGCGGGTTGGGGTGCCGGTTGGGGTACCGTTACCTCTGGCTTAATTGTTTCGGTCTCAGATTGCGCTTCTTGCACCTCTGTCGACTCTTCCGATTCTTCCGCGAAGACGTTTAAAGCCAGAACCAAAGACAACACCCAAAAAAAGCTTTTCATAAATCCCCCTTGAGTTTTCTATTTTATCGCGCCTTTAAGAAAATTATAGCGAAGAGATGTGCCCAGGGACGGAATCGAACCGCCGACACGAGGATTTTCAATCCTCTGCTCTACCGACTGAGCTACCTGGGCAAGCCGGATACGTTCAAAAAGAGCTAAGAAAGTATCTTCTCGCTTTGGGGCGGTCAAGAGAGCTTGTGCGGATTCTTTTTTGCCCAGTTTAATAGGGGTTGAACAGCTGCGGCTCGATGGCTGACTTGGGCTTTTTCAGCTTCCGAAGCCTCGCCTAGGGATTTTTTAAGCTGGATTGAATAAAAAATAGGATCGTAGCCAAATCCCCCGCCTCCCAGAGGAGCCTTAAGAATTTTGCCTTCGCAGATCCCTTCGAAATAAATAGGTTCTTCTTTAGGTAACAACAAACACAGAACACAACGAAATCGAGCGGACCACTGATTTTCTGGATGGAGAGCTAGCAGTTCGTAGAGTTTTTGGAATCGCTCGGGCCAAGAAAGGGTCTCTCCACCAAACCGAGCGCTCCAAATGCCTGGAGCTCCTTTTAGGACATCAATTTCAAGGCCTGAATCATCTGAAAGCACGGGGAGTTTATAGATGTTTAAAAATTCTTTGGCTTTTTTAAAAGCGTTTTCAGCATAGGTTATCCCATTTTCATCTACTTGCGGGGCGCGGTCATCAGGTAGGACACACTTAAAACAGGGATCTAACAGGCCTTGAAACTCTCTCAATTTGCCTGCATTTTGAGTCGCAATCAGAAGCGGAGTCACTTCATCAGAACCTGTTTTTGAATTTGAAAGAGCTCTTGAATTCCCTTTTCAGCCAAAAATAAAAGACTATTTAATCTTTCCCGATCAAAAGGCTCACTCTCGGCGGTTCCTTGAACCTCTACAAATTTTCCTTCTGAAGTCATCACCACATTCATATCGACTTCTGCATCTTTATCTTCTGGGTAATCCAAATCAAGAACAGGAACGCCCTTCACAATCCCAACCGAAACTGCTGCTACGGATTTTCTTGCAGCTTGGCTTAACGAGGGAATTTTTTGAGACACTTTCTGAAGAGCCAGCATCAAAGCTACATAGCTCCCGGTAATGGCAGCCGTTCGGGTTCCTCCATCCGCATCAATTACATCACAGTCAACCATAACCGAACGCTCACCCAACAAAGACAGATCAACAGCCGCTCTTAAAGAACGTCCAATCAACCGTTGAATTTCCATGGTTCTGCCACCAATTCTACTTCGCTCTCTCTGAATTCTTTGACCAGAACTAGCAGGCAACATCGAATATTCGGCTGTCAGCCATCCTTTTCCTTGACCCCTCAGCCAATTGGGAACCGACTCCTCAATCATGGCCGAACAAACAACTCGAGTTCCTCCCATTTCAATTAAGCAGGAACCGGGCGGGTGAGAAAGATAATGGGGGGTAATTTTGATGGGTCGCAACTGATCTGGATTGCGCCCACTCTGTCGTGCTGTCATGTTTATCCTAACTTTCTTGTTCTTAATCCAAATTCAATGATGCCCGAGCTTATAGCACTGGCCAGGCGTTTTAGGTAGGGCTCTTTCGTAAGAAGGCGGGATTCCTCAGGGTGGGTAACATATCCCACTTCAACCAGAAGGGCAGGCATATTAGTTCCATGCAAAACAGTGAACGGCCCCTGACGAACACCTCGACCATTCGAAAGCACACTTCGCGAAATAGAAGAAAACATTTCTTCTGCAAACTGAGCGCTTTCATTCATGTGAAAAGTAGTCCTCACATCAGATAAAATCGAAAGAACATCGTCTTTGCTACTCGGCAGTTGCCCCTCACTCTCTTTAAGAGCTAAGTGTTCGGTTTCTGGATCTGAAGCTTCCGGACTTAGAAAATAGACTTCAAAGCCTCGTGCTTTTGATACGGGTGACGAGTTGAGATGAACACTCACAAACAGGTCTGCTCCCCATGCATTCGCCATTCGAGCCCGTTCTTTGAGAGGCACGAAAACGTCTTCTTCCCGAGTGAGTTGCAACTCCACCGGATAACCTTGGGTTTTTGCTAGCCTCTCAACTTCTCGTTTCACTTTTTTAGCTAAATTCAAACTAATATTTTTTTCTCTAATTCCGTGGCGTCCAGCTGCTCCGTCATCTTTTCCACCGTGGCCCGGGTCGATCATGATCTTTAAACGGTACTTTGCCATGCTTTTATCGGGATCCGCTGTTCGTTTGATGTTTTCCAATTTTTTGCTGGGCGATTTTTCTAACTCCACCAGATTTAGCGGGGTCATGAGCGTGTTTTGCTCGCGATCTGAGTGACGTGGAAAGTTATGATCTGCTTCATCGAAGGGAGAAATCTTGTCTGTTGCAATGCAATGCTTTTCGGTGACGCTCGCGGTAATCAAAATTATCAGGAATAGAATAAAATAAGACTTCCACTTCCGGCATCTCGTCTCACAAATCTGGAATTTCTGATGAACAAAAAACGTCGACACATTCACCTTCTTAGTCTCTTTTTTTGTTTGGGAGTTGTTGCGATTAACAGCGAGGGAATTTCTACTTCTAACGATAATAACACAGCCATAAGAGTTCTTCTAGACAAGGCGATCCCAAAGGGCTCAACCCACTCTCTGTTGTATTCCACTTATTACCGCACTCATCCAGCCCGAGGATGGATCCGCGCAGAGCGCAATCTTGAAATAACCATCGGCCCATCGCACCAGAATCCGATTTTAATAAATTCAAACCCCCTTCAGGATTCCTTTGTATTTATTCGAGGAGGAAAAAATGCTTCGGACAAGCTCCGTTTTCATGACGGTGTATTTCGAGGCGCTTTGAAATGGGTTAAGAATGAAACTGGTTTTTCAGTTATCAATTATATTAGTTTAGACGATTATCTTCTGGGAACTCTGGGAAGTGAAATGAGCCCCTCTTGGGAAATGGAAGCTCTGAAAGCTCAAGCCGTTGCCTCAAGAACTTATGCGCAATATATGATTCACCACCCAAAAAATTCAGAGTTTGATTTAGAAAAGACAGTTAAAGACCAAGTCTATGGCGGCGTGGACTCCGAACATCCGCGAGTCACAGAAGCCGTCAGATCGACCGCTGGGCAAACTCTCGTGTTTCAGGAAAAACCCATTAAGGCTTTTTTTCATTCGCGGTGTGGAGGAAGCACTGAGACTCCGACTTTTGTTTGGAACCACAAGCTGGGTTACCCGCAGAAAAAAGTCCCTTGCCCCTATTGCCTTAACAATCCATTTTCATGGCAGACGCTTGTTCGTGTTGCAGATCTTCTCAAATGGACGGGCCTTAACTTGGCTCACAATTTTAAAATCGAAGATGGGGAGCGCGGATCCTCGGGCCGTTTGGCTAGCTTGAATGTCATCGCTGGAAGTAAGCGCGCTACTATCGACACGGATACCCTGAGAAGTCATTTGGGATATGGCCGGCTCAAAAGCGCAAAATTTGATTGGCGACAAGAAGGCGAGCTCATCAGCTTCGAAGGAGTGGGGAACGGGCATGGAGTAGGGATGTGTCAATGGGGGGCCCGCCACTTAGCTCAAACTGGAAAAAATTATCGAGAAATTCTTGCCTACTATTATCCGGGAACTACACTGCGATTTTCAAATTGATATGCGGATTGCAGATTTTAATTACGAACTCCCCGAGCATTTAATTGCAAAAGAACCGGTTAACCCCAGAGATTATTCTCGTCTTCTAGTTGTTGAGCGAAATTCGAATCGAATTTCCCACCAACACTTCTTCGACTTACCCAAGTTTCTAGAGGCGGGCGACTGCCTGGTTCGAAACACTTCTCGAGTTATTCCCGCAAGACTTCCCGCTGTTTCTCAAGCTAGACAAAAAGTAGAAGTATTCTTACTAAAAAGGCTCTCAAGCTCTCCTCATACTTGGCAGTGCCTTGTTAAACCGGGAAAAAAGATCAAAGAAACGCTGGCGGTCCATCTTAAAGATGAAACCCTCGTTACGATTAAAAAAAACCCTGACGGAAGTTTTGAAGTGATTCTTCCTGAAAAAGCTGACTTCTGGTCGTGGCTTGATTTGGTGGGAGAACCTCCTCTTCCTCCGTACATTAAAAGAAACGTCACTCCTCAAGATACCGAGAGATATCAAACGGTCTTTTCTAACGTTATGGGATCAGTAGCTGCGCCCACTGCTGGACTGCACTTTACCGATAGACTTCTTGAAGAGTTGCGAAATAAAAAAGTGGAAATTGCGGATGTGCTTCTTCACGTGGGCTATGGAACTTTTGCCCCCATGCGGGGCGAATATTTAAAAGACCATGTCATGCACGAAGAGTTCTACTCAATTCCTAAGCCTACATTAGATCTCATTCAAAAGACGCATCAGCAAAACAGGCGAGTGGTGGCCGTGGGAACGACTTCTCTGCGTTCTTTAGAATCTCTTTCGATTTTTGGTCCTGAGGGACACACCAATTTATTCATTACTCCTGGCTATGAATTTAAAGAAATCAATGGGTTGATTACTAATTTTCATCTGCCGCTCTCGACACTTTTTGTTCTGGTCTCAACGCTTTTGGGACCTGAGCTTTGTAAAAAAGTGTATCAAGAAGCCATTGATCAAGAGTACCGATTCTACAGTTATGGCGATGCCATGCTGGTTCTTTAAAGTGTGCCTTGACGATCGGGGCGTCAAACCAGTACCCTACTGAGCTTTAGTAGGCCTGTTACCAACTTGGGTAAGTTGATTAACAGATATTCTTTACTTGATTGGAGAGTGATTCCTTTGCCAAGCCTAAAGGTAAAAGACAACGAGCCATTTGAAGGAGCGCTTCGCCGCTTTAAAAAGCTGTGCGAAAAAGGTGGAGTTCTTTCTGACGTTCGACGCCGAGAGTTTTATGAAAAACCATCGGTTCGACGAAAGAAGAAATCTATCGCTGCTCGCAAACGGGCTACAAAACGCGTTTTTGAGCGTCGCTCAGGGTGATATCCAACATGGATTTAAAAACCACTCTGCAAAACGATATGAAATCCGCTATGAAGTCTCAAGATTCCACGAAAGTGGGCTGTCTTCGGATGCTCATAGCGGAGATCAAAAAACGTGAAATCGATAAACGAGCACCGCTCGACACAGCCGAAATTCAAAAAGTAATCGGTACCCTTATTAAACAACGTGGTGAATCTGTAGTTGCCTTTGAAAAAGGTGGCCGCATGGATCTAGCTGAAAAAGAAAAAGTTGAGATCACCGTTTTAAAAGTCTATTTGCCGCAACAACTTTCTCCATCTGAAGTAGAAGCTTTGGTTGTCGCCGCTATTCAAGAGTCAGGCGCATCGGGTCCGAACGATATTGGAAAAGTGATGAAAGCGGCTCTTGCAAAAGCAGATGGACGCGCCGATGGAAAACTAGTCAATGAAATCGCCCGAGCTAAGCTCACCCCTTCCGCTTAAGTTTTATCAAAGAGATACAGTTACCGTTGCTAAAGACCTTCTTGGGAAGGGTCTCTATATTTCCAAAAACAAGCAGGAGTTTCTTTGTGAAATTGTGGAAGTGGAGGCTTATCTTGGGATAGGCGATGAAGCGAGCCACAGCTTTCGAGGGGTCACCCCCAGAAATCGCTCAATGTTTGAATCGGGCGGAACTGCTTATGTTTATTTAATTTATGGTTTTTATTACTGCATTAATGTAGCTACTGAAAAAAAAGGGACCGGTTCGGCCGTCCTTTTTAGAGCCGGGGCCCCTTTGTGCGGTCAGAAAGAAATGCAAAAGAATCGAAAGCTTACGGGCGCCTCCTGTGAGAAAAAACTCTTAAGCGGTCCGGGCAAACTCACTCAAGCCTTGGGAATCGATCGAAGTTTTGATGGCCTAAAATTTAATCAACCCAACTTTAAAATCGTCGACTTAGGAAAAGTTTTGAGCGAGTCTGAAATAAGTTATTCACCTCGAATTGGCATCAGTAAGGCAAAAGATCAACATTTAAGATTTTTTATTAAAAATAGCCCTTGGCTCTCAAGATAGAGGAAAGGAACGAAGTTTGTTTTCGGATTCGACAATTAACGAAATTCGAAGCCGGTGTGACATTGTGGATGTCGTCGGGCGCTACGTATCTTTGAAAAAAAGTGGACAAGGTTACCAAGGGCTTTGCCCATTTCACAATGAAAAGACCCCTTCTTTTCACGTCCATCCAGGAAAACAAGTGTATCGCTGCTTTGGAAGTTGTGCCAAAGGGGGAAACGTTTTTACGTTTATCATGGAGCACGATGGGCTTTCCTTTCCAGAAGCCGTTCGAAAACTTGCAAATGAGGTCGGAGTAAAAATCGAAGAAACGTCCCAGTTTGTTCGACAAGCTCCAAAGCCCATTTCTGAAAATCAAGTTCGCGCTTCAAAAGCATTGGAGCTTGCAGCTAAATATTTCAATCATCTTCTCACCCAAAACAAAGATTACGCTTTCGCGCTTAAGTATCTTGAAAAGCGCGGACTGACTAAAAAATCGATTGAGAAGTTTCGCTTAGGAGTTTCTCCCGCTGGTTGGAACACTTTAATTCAAGTGATGCTTAAGCGCGGATTTAAATGGGAAGACTTGCTGCTCGCTGGATTAGTAGTTCCCAAAGAGGATTCCAAATACCAGGGGTATGATCGTTTTCGAGAGCGTTTGATGTTTCCCATCACCGATAAGAATGGCGCAGTTGTTGGATTTGGCGCTCGAGCTTTGAAAGAAGGCGATGAACCTAAGTATTTAAATTCGCCCGACACGCCTTTATTTAACAAAAGCAAAATTCTTTACGGGCTATTTGAAAACCAAAGAGACATTCGAATTAAACGAGAGGTTTTGGTTGTAGAAGGCTACATGGACGTCGTGGGCCTCTTTGAAGCGGGCGTTTCGAATTCGGTAGCGCCCATGGGCACTGCACTGACAGCAGAACACTGCAGAGAAATTAAAGCCCTCACTCAAAAAGTGATTACGGTATTTGATCCGGATCAAGCGGGAATCAGCGCTTGGCATCGAAGCATGCCGACTTTTATTGAAACGGGTCTTTTTGCAAAAGATGTCACTTTGCCAGATGGACTTGATCCAGATGAATTTGTAAAAAAAGAAGGCGCTCAAAAGTTTTATGACTTATGTGATAAAGCCCCCCAGCAAATTACGAAGTACTTAAAAGAAATTGCTGATAAAGGGGTTCTCGGTGAAAAAGATCGCGAACGTTATTTGCAGGAACTCATTCCCATATTAGTAGCCAGTAAACGACTTCCCGATAAAGGGGCTGTGCTTTGGGATGATGTTTCTAGAATTCTCAATATTTCGTTTGATGCGATTAAAAAACTCGTTCAAGAGTCGCCAACGAGAAATGCCACTCCTACTTTGCCTCCCGTCAAAACGGGACCTCGAGCCGCTCAAGCTCCATTGCTTTCAAGAAAAAAGAAATTTCCAATGGATTGGGAATTTTTTAAGGCAGCCCTGAAGTACCCCGATGCTTTTTTAGCTTTTCCTCAAGAAAACTGGATGGGATTTTTAAAAGAGTCGGATTTGGAACGTATCCTCGTGCGATTAAGGGAGTCTCAATCTCTTTCTCAAATGACTGAAGTTTTGGAAGACTTAGCAAAATCGGAAAACTGTCCCGAAATTTTGGATGCTTTTTCAGAAGCTCTCTTGAAAGAATTGGCCCCCACTCCCAACGAACCCCAATGGTTTAATGAAGTAGCAAAACGCATTTCGGAACGACGTCAAAAGGCCCAAATTCAGGGGCTTGCCAATCAGGTTCGAATGAGCCAGCGATTGGGCGACGGTGAGGAACAAATTAAGCTATTGGAACAATTGAGGATTTTGAAGGTTTCGGGGGCGTCCCCCTCAAGCACCTCCCAGGGTCCAAAAACCGAACCCCAGGACCATTGAAACCCCGCACAAGCAGTGATACATATCATGGCTTATTTTGACAATGCGGGAGCTACTCTCAAAGGAGCCATGACGCCATGCCCAAAATCGACAAGAAAAAAGAACTTCAAAAGCTGGTTACGCTCGGAAAAGAAAAAGGATTTTTAACTTACGAAGAAATTAACGACGCACTTCCTGAAGAAATTTCTGAAAGCGATTCGATTGATGAAGTGATGACGCTTTTAGAAGACAACGATATTGAAATTGTTGAGAACGAAAAACAATTCAAACAAGCTAAAAAACAAGTTGCTGCAGACAAAGAAGAACTCGAAAAGGAAGATGCTTTAACAAGAGGCCTAGATCCGGTTCGTTTGTATTTGAAAAAAATGGGCTCTGTCGCTCTTCTTACACGGGAAGGCGAAATTGAAATTGCAAAAAGAATCGAAGACGGGGAAGCTGAAGTTCTTGACGTTATCTTAAATTCTTCCATGGGCGTGAAAGAGTTTTTGGCTATTGGAGACAAAATAGACAAAGGCAAGCTCCGCGCTCGCGATGTTCTTCGAGGAGCTGAGAGCGAAGGAGAAAGCAGCGAAGAACAAGAGACAGCTGCTCCTGCTGAAGGAGCGGAAGCTATCGGAGAAGAAGAAGAAGGCGAACAACAAGATGCGGGTTCTACTCTAGTAGGGGGCCTCAGCGAAAGCGAAGCTAGAACAAAAATTTTGGACGGAATGGCTTTGGTTCGTTCTTTTGAAAAGATTTTAAGTGGCGTTGAAGCAAAACTTTTAAAATCTGGATTAGAACAGGAAGAAAGAAAAAAACTTCGTGAGAAGCTTGCTTCAAACCGAAAAAAGATTGTGGATGTTTTCCAAGACATCAACTTCAATCGAAAAACCATCAACAAGATTGTTGCTAAATTCAAACAACAAGTAAGCCGAATTGAAGAAGCGGAAAGAGAAGTTTACGGCGCCCTTCGAAAAGTTGGCACCGACCAAATCGGAAAATTCAGAAACCTTCTAAAAGACGCCAAGAAAAACAAGAAGGTTGAAGAACAAATAAAAGCTAAACATGGTTTAGATTATCAAGGTCTTTTAGAAATTGAGCACGTCATCAACCAAGCAGCTGAGAAAATTGATGTTGTAGAAAAAGAAGCAAATTTGCGCGCTCGAGAGCTAAAAGACATGTACGAAGCGATCGTAGCCGGGGAACAAAAATCAGACATCGCGAAAGCTGAACTCGTTGAAGCCAACCTTCGCTTGGTGGTGTCTATTGCAAAAAAATACACCAACCGTGGACTTCAATTTTTAGACTTGATTCAAGAAGGCAATATCGGCTTGATGAAAGCCGTAGATAAGTTTGAATATCGACGAGGGTATAAGTTTTCTACTTATGCTACTTGGTGGATTCGACAAGCAATTACTCGAGCTATTGCCGATCAAGCTCGCACCATTCGTATTCCCGTGCACATGATTGAGACCATCAACAAACTCATCCGCACTTCGCGTTACTTAGTTCAGGAATTGGGCCGTGAACCAACACCTGAAGAAATTGCTGAGAAAATGGAAATGCCAGTGGATAAAGTTCGAAAAGTACTCAAAATTGCGAAAGAGCCCATTTCACTCGAAACCCCCATTGGCGAAGACGAAGATTCTCACTTGGGAGATTTCATTGAAGATAAAGCCATGCTTTCCCCTTCAGATGCAGTCACGAATGTGAACTTATCTGAGCAAACACGTAAAGTATTGGCGACGCTCACTACTCGTGAAGAAAAAGTGCTTCGAATGAGATTTGGAATTGGAGAAGCTTCCGATCACACTTTAGAAGAAGTCGGACAAGACTTTAATGTGACTCGTGAGCGTATCCGTCAAATTGAAGCAAAAGCTCTTAGAAAGCTTCGTCATCCAAGCCGAAGCAAGCGCTTAAAAGCATTCATAGAGAACTAAAATTTCTCGTTCTTATGGGGGCCCATAGCTCAGTTGGTTAGAGCAGTCGGCTCATAACCGATAGGTCCCAGGTTCAAGTCCTGGTGGGCCCACCAGTTAGTGTCCCCCTGGCACACCCGTTGCTTTGGAATCCCCACCGAGAGGTGTTCTCATGCGCGGTCGGCTCTTTTTTCTCGTCTTTCTCTTAAGCTCTCTTTCTTTTGGTGGGGCATGCTTATCCCACGAAAAAGCGGTCCTTCCTAAGTTTATGAAGGCAAAAACAATTCTTTCAGGAACGCCCACTTTGGTTAAAGTATCACAGGCCAAAAAAGCAGGCCCCGAGCACTGTGTCTCTTCTACGAATGAAGTGGGGTGGCAAAATCTGACTTACACGTTTGCCGAAAAGACACCCCTTAAGATTGGGATTTATTCCTCGAACCTTGGAAGTCTTCTTTGGAAGACAGAGAGAACGTTCCACTTGACCGAAGTCACTCTTCTAAAGAAGCAAGGAGATAAAGAGATTTTTAACTTGGAAATCGTCGATCCCAAGACCAAAGTTCGATACGAATTTCAGATAAATAGTGAATCCTCTGACATTCGCCTTCGCGCTAAACCCTAAGTTTTAGTCGTAGTCCCCTTGAATTCATTTTAAGTGTCTGACTCTGTTTAGAAACCCGCCCT
>JBJSXY010000030.1:0-6963 GCA_046086625.1 Pseudomonadota bacterium
TTTGTTTTCTGGCATTTCATTATGGTACCTTTTACGAAGGGATTACGCATTGTGTTATTTTGGGGTCTCACTTGACTGTGCCCTCTAACCCTCTAGAATCACCTGATAGTTTTAACTTCAAGAGGAGCCTGAGATCCCCCATGGAAAAACGAATCAATGACTTTAGTATTCGCGTAGCAACGGTCAACGGAACCGGTAGCCAATCTTCCAACAATCTTCTTTTTAAATCTTTATTCCGAATGGGAATTGGCGTTTGCGCAAAAAATCTTTTCCCATCGAACATTCAAGGACTACCGACTTGGTTTCAAATTCGAGTAAGCCCGAAGGGTTATCAAAATTTACGAGAGCATGATGACATTGCAGTACTGATGAATGCAGAAACCGCGCGCGAAGATATTGCAGCAATGCGACCAGGCACCACTGTTTTCTACAACTCAAGTATTATTAAAGTGGCTCCGGAAGAAATGAAACCTGGAATGGGTTTCTATGCTCTTCCCGTCGAAGAGCTTTCTAAAAAAATTACCGATGCAAAGCTTCGTCACCTTTTGAAAAATCTTTTCTACGTAGGCGCTCTTTCTCATCTTTATGGCATTGAAGAAGATGTCATGAAGAGTGTGATTAAAGATACGTTCCGAGATAAACAAAGCGCCATTGATGCCAACATTGCAGCTCTCCAAGTGGGCATTGATTACGCAAAAGAAAATTACAAGAAACAAGATGCTTTTGAGTTTCAGAGATCCAATGTGAACGATGGAAAAATCGTGACTGAAGGCAATACGGCTTCTGGGCTTGGAGCTATTTACGCAGGTTGCACCGTCGTTGCTTGGTATCCCATTACTCCTTCCAGCTCTCTGACAGAATCCATGGAAAGCCACTTGAAGAAATTGAGAATGGGAAAAGACGGAAAAGCAAAATATGCCGTCGTTCAAGCAGAAGATGAGTTAAGCGCCATGGGCATGGTGCTTGGAGCCAGCTGGGCCGGTGCAAGAGCCATGACCGCCACTGCAGGTCCTGGCGTATCTTTGATGCAAGAACTTTTGGGTCTTGCTTATTATGCTGAAATCCCCGCAGTTCTATATAACGTTCAGCGAGTTGGACCTTCCACAGGTCTTCCCACTCGCACTCAACAGTGCGATATTCAATCTTGTGCTTATGCGTCTCACGGAGACAAAAGGCACATTCTTCTCTTCCCCAACTCTCCCAAAGAGTGTTTTGAAATGGGGCAAGATGCATTCAACTTAGCTGACAGAATGCAAACTCCCGTGTTTGTGATGAGTGATCTCGATTTGGGCATGAACCAATGGGTAGACGATGAGCTCGTTTACACCAAACCCAAATATGATCGCGGTAAAGTTCTCAATGCTGAGCAACTCGATAAAGCAAAAGATTTTGGTCGTTATCTCGATGTAGATGGAGACGGGGTTTGCTATCGCACACTTCCTGGCACCAATCATCGAAAAGCAGCTTTTTTCACTCGAGGCTCTGGGCACGATGAATATGCAAGATATACGGAGAGCCCTGTGGTCTATGCAAGAAACATGGACCGTTTGGCCAAGAAATTTCAAACAGCGAAAAAATATGTGCCAAAACCGGTTGTAACGGGAAATCCCAAAGCAAAAGTTGGAGTAATCGCTTTTGGGACCACTCACCATGCATTAGTGGAAACACTCGATCGCATGAAAAACGACAACGTGAAATATATGAGACTTAGAGCCTATCCTTTCACAGAGGAAGTGGAAGACTTCATTAAGTCGTGCGATCGAGTAGTCGTTGTCGAGCAAAACCGAGATGCTCAGCTTCGACAAATGCTCGAAGTTGATATTCGCGGCTATCAAAACAAACTCTTTAGCGTTCTGTATTATGGAGGCTTCCCGATTTCAGCTGACTTCATTCAACGAGAACTTGAAAGACAATTAGGGTAATAACCATGACAACACCATCAACTTGCAATCGAATCGGTTTAGAAAAAGTAGATTATTCCGGAAAGCCTTCCACACTTTGTAAAGGGTGCGGGCACGACTCCATCACAGCTTGTATTATTGAGGCTTACTACCAATTGGGAGTAGCTCCTCATACTCTGATGAAGTTCTCAGGAATTGGGTGTTCTTCCAAAACCCCCACTTACTTCGTAGATAGAGCCCATGGCTTTAACAGCGTTCACGGTCGTATGCCGGCGATTGCGACGGGAGCCAACTTAGCTAATCATAAATTGACCATGATTGGTGTTTCGGGCGATGGAGATACGGCCAGTATCGGAATGGGGCATTTCTGCCATGCTATTCGAAGAAACGTAGATATGGTCTATATCATCGAAAACAACGGAACTTATGGATTAACTAAAGGCCAATTCTCAGCAACCGCTGACTTAGGCTCCAAAGCCAAAAAAGGTTGGTCCAATCCTTACCCCACTATCGATTGCTGTGCAGTTGCAATTGAACTGGGAGCAAGCTTTGTAGCGCGGTCTTTTTCAGGGGATAGAAAACAAGTCATCGCTTTGATTAAAGCTGCTTATGCTCATAAAGGAATTGCAGTTCTAGATATCATTTCTCCTTGTGTGACTTTCAACAACCACGAAGGTTCAACCAAGAGCTATACGTTTGTGAAAGAACACGATGTGGTTCTTCAAGAGCTAGGTTTCATTGCTCCCCAAGAAAATATTGAAGTGGAAATACAAGATGGCGAGCGAAAAGAAGTCACTCTGCATGACGGTTCCCGCTTAACAGTGAAGAAATTGGGAAGAGACTATGATTATACTGATCCCGTAAAAGCGATTGATTCAATCCATCAGGCAAGAGCGAAACAGGAACTCATTACAGGTCTTCTCTATCATAACCCTGGTTTTAGCGATCATGCGGAACTCATGAATTTAGGAGATCGTCCTCTTTGTGACATGTCAGAATCTGATTTAGATCCGGGACCAGAGTTTCTTGCAAAGCTCAATAGGAGCTTTAAGTAAGTTCTAGTTTTAGAAGCTCAGAGTTGTTTCTAGGTAAGCCCCTGTGTAGGGCGGAACTTGGCGGCACACTCCAGAAGAACATTGGGTGCCACCACTCGTTTGGCCTACAAAACCTCGAGCAGTGAGCATGCCCGTTGTATAAGTAGCTGACCCATTCACAAAATGATTTCCAAGTTCAGGTAAGTTAGTAGGCATGTGCTCATAGCCAACTCCCAAATTGAACCGTTCGGAAAAAGTATAAGTCAATCTGGCTACATTTCTTTCTTCCCGGATAGGAATAGGAGAAGAAATAGCTTGATTCAAATTTTGTTTTCGAAGCTCAAGCTCAGCGTATTGGCCCTTTGCAGTTTTGACTTTGGTTTTCAAACTCGCATGGGCTAAATTATTTTTTTCGGGCATCCAGCGATAACCACCTTTAAGTTCCAGCTCCACTCCTGAACCCAATTTAAATTTTGTATAGGCCAAAGGATGATGGATTCTTGCTTTGAGTTCTCTATCCTGACCACTCAAATAGCTCGTTCCCAACACCGTAGTTTTCTCATCTCCAAAACGCCCTTCCAATCCCAACCGGGCTGCAGAGACATCGCTTCTGTTGGTTGCCAAAACAAAGTCTTCTTCGAGTGTGGGCGGTCTTTGAAAATCGTAAGAAAAATTTCGATAATCTTTAAATTCCAACTTTGTTTTGAATGCTAAATCGCTGTAGCTGACAGAAGCAAAACTCCCGTAAGCCCGCGGCTTTTCCTGCAAAGGTTTTTTTGACGAAGTAGAAGCTTCCCAATCCATCACATTGCTTTCCAAATATGTTTCTAATCCCGGAATGAGATCTCTCGATTCAAAAGACATTCCCAGTGTTTGGTATTTTTTATTAATTGGTTTTTCATTGGGCTGATTTTCAGTGAGGTGATAGTGCGTAGTTAGCTTCGTTTGCTTAGTCAGATTAGCTGTTATCCCGCCGCCAGCAATTCGGACTTCTCGGCCTTCCATCAGGGTGTCTACCGGATTGATGGCAACTGGTGCCTGGAGCGCATTGACTCTTCCGCCGAATGCAGAAACTTCTATCGCTGAATTTCGAACCTTGAGAGAACCACCTTCCAAAGTGTTGTCCACTCCAAAGGCTGGATTATTAAAAAGAGCCAAAGCAATTCCTCGTCCAAATTCCTGGTGACTGTCTCCTAAGCGAAGCTCGAAGTTTTCCCAAGAACCAGTCAGAGTCTTTTTATCTAGAAGGAAGGACTTATCTATCAATGGATCTTTGCTTTGAGAAAAACGATTGGAAAAAGCTAGACTCGCAGAGAAATTTCCAAGTTCTCCCGACAAAACAGTCTGATGGGCAAGCACATTGGAAACCGGAAGCGTCGGATCTCCCGGGTCTTTGGCACTGGTCATTAAGGCGTGATCAGTGATGGTCCAAGAGAAAGGCAGAGCGGAACTCTCTTCCACAATTTCTTCCGCTCTCAAAGTAAGACTACCCAGAGCCATTACTAAAATAAGAGTTTTAATTTTCACGAGATTACGTTTTAGGTATCAGATGCTTTTTGACTTCTTCAAACATCTGCTCTTCAAACCCTGAGAAAGTTTTTGAAATTTCTCCATCCGGATTTATCAAAGCCGAAAAAGGCAAGCTTTTAGCCCCCTGATATTTTGAAAAAATTTCATGTTTCGGATCCATTACCACAGGAAACTCAAATCCATAAAGCTTTAAAGTAGGGCCAACATCACTTGCTGTTTCAGAAGTGTCGACATTGATTGCTAGCATATCCAAGGGCAGAGAGGGATCTTGTTTTAGACGGGAGCTAACTTCTTTTAGTTCTTGAAGGCAGGGCGTACACCAACTCGCCCAAAAACAAAGAATCAAGGAACGACCGGGCTTCAGACTTTGTTTCAAAGAAATTCGATTTCCATTAAGCAGCTCTGCTTGGAACTGCGGGGCTTGTTTTCCCATGCCCTGAAAAGCAAATATCAAAGAAACAAAGAGAAGGACTCTCTTACTCATTCAGGAGCTCCTTCAATCTAGCCATGAATTCATCCATATCCAAAACACCTGGATCATATACTTCCAGCACTTCACCATTGGGGCGCGTGATGACCGTTGCGGGAACTAAACAACTGGAACCAGGATAGTATTTTCGATATTCCGTTTGGCAGCGATTATCGACCATCATCTGAAACTGATCCAACCCGAGCTCTCGACCATATCTATCGGCTGTTTGTTGATCCGCTTTGCTCCAGTTAGGGCCAGCGACCACATAAACTCTGGAATCTATTAAGGCCGCTTGAGAACCTAACTCATTAGAAATTCGTTGGTTTAATTTGGGAAGCTCTTCATTACAGCTAGCACAGGAGTAACCCGCGAAAACCTTTAAAATAATTTTAGCTTGACCGATTTGGGATTTCTTGGAGCTTGAGTCCCCGGGACCTTGGGTACCGCAACTCAATATAACAAAAGAAGCGACTAAACCTATAAGAAGGGTAAGCGGTTTTTTCATAGGGTGTCCTTTTTTGATAGGGTTTGAGGGATTTCTCATTATTGCACTCTTTTTAGATTTATGTAATTACCCCCCTACTGCACCCAGGCCCCAGAAAAATAATGGGGCGTCGCAGCAAAATAGCCTTCGCGCATCAATTTATCGATTTGACTTTGGTTTTTACGCAAGGGATGAACTAATTAAAAGAGTGGTCAACTGTTAAGACTCATTTTTTAGGAGGCAAAAGACCCATGAAAGCACAGATTAAACCAGGAAAAATTCTTATCAATAACGAGTGGACAGAAGCTGCAAGCGGAAAAAGATTTGATGTCATTAATCCTGCAACGGAAACTAAACTCACGGACTGTGCTGAAGGGGACTTAGAAGACATTAACCGAGCAGTCAGTGCTGCTCGTCGTGCTTTTGAAACTGGGGCATGGAAGAAAATGTCGGCCAGAGAACGTGGGCGGATTTTGAACCGAGCTGCAATGCTTTTGGATAAGCACCGCCAAGAAATTGCGGAATTAGAAACTTTAAATAATGGAAAACCCATTTCTGAGACCTTACACGTCGATCTCACTCTAGCCATTGAAACATTTGAGTACTATGCCGGCTTAGCAGATAAAATTCACGGTGAGACCATTCCGGTTAATGGTCCCTTCTTAAATTACACACTTCGTGAGCCCGCTGGCGTGGTTGGTCAAATCATTCCTTGGAATTTTCCTCTTTTAATGGCCGCTTGGAAATTAGGTCCTGCTTTAGCAACAGGCTGCACTGTCGTTTTGAAACCCGCAGAACAGACCCCTCTGTCTGCGCTTCGATTGGGTGAGCTTCTTGTGGAAGCTGGTCTTCCTCCAGGAGTTTTAAATATTGTTACTGGATTTGGCCCCACCGCTGGAGCCTCTCTAGCTCGGCACATGGACGTAGATAAAGTCGCATTCACGGGATCCACGGACATTGGAAAACTCGTCATGAAAATGGCAAGTGAAACAAATTTGAAACGTGTTTCATTGGAATTAGGTGGCAAAGCTCCCAATATCGTTTTTGCTGATTCCAATTTAGATGATGCAGTCAACGGAGCTCTTCGAGGTATCTTCTTTCATCAGGGCGAAGTTTGCTGTGCGGGTTCTCGATTGTTTGTGGAACAATCAGTCCACGATGAATTTCTGAGCAAACTGAAAACAAAAGCTGAAAAATTAATCGTCGGAAATCCTCTCGATTCAAAAACCCAAATGGGGGCTCAAGTTTCTCAGGAGCAGTTTAAGAAGATTCTCGGATATATTGAGCAGGGAAAAAAAGAAGGGGCTCGAGTAGTAACAGGAGGAGCTCCCGCTCATGATAAAGGCTACTTTATCAAGCCGACAGTCTTAGAAGGAGTTACCAATGAAATGACCGTGGCTCGGGAAGAAATCTTTGGACCCGTGGTCTGCGCCATTTCTTTTAAAGATACGAACGATTTGATCCGTCAAGCTAACGATACGGTCTATGGTCTATCGGCTGGCATCTGGACGCGAGACATTGGAAAAGCTCATCGTTTTGCCA
>JBJSXY010000031.1:0-5236 GCA_046086625.1 Pseudomonadota bacterium
CGCAGCAGCGGTCATTACGACAATGGGAGCTTTGTGGTCAAATGCCTTGGAAAATTCCTGACTAAATTCCCATCCGCTCATTACGGGCATTTTCATATCGAGCAAAATGAGGTTTGGCATGGGATGCGTCTTTAGATATCCCATCGCTTCTTCCCCGTTTTGGGCCGTAGGTACTTCATACCCTTCAGACTCCAAGTAGGCTTTGAGTGAGAAAAGAATATCAGGTTCATCTTCAATGACTAAAATTTGTTTGTGAGAATGATTTTGATTCATGATCCAGTTTTCCTTAAAAATCCTTTTCGAGGAAGTTCAAAATAAAAAGTACTACCAGCGCCGGGTGTGCTTTGGACGCCAATTGAGCCGTGATGAAGACCAATGAGGCCTCGGCAAATAAATAATCCCAAGCCCAAGCCTGAGGTTCTTTCATTCATTTGTCCGCGCTCAAAAGCTAGAAATAATTTATTTCGAGATTCTTCGGAAAGACCCGGGCCATAGTCGCGAACTGAAAATCGCACTAATTCGGGTTCAACTTCCAGAGATAATTCAATGGGCGAATTTTCTGGACTGTATTTAAGGGCATTATCTAAAAGATTGGCGACTACTTCATAAATCCGAATAGGATCCAACATCAAAATAACTGGCTCCTTTGTCGCTTTGAATTGGATATTTCTCTCGGGAAACTGAATTTGGAAAGTAGACTTACAATCATTTACAAGCGTGTTGAGATCTGTGGGTTCACACTTGAGTTCCAGAACACCTCGGTCGAGCTTCGACACTTCTAGAAGATCTACTACAAGGCGGGAAAGCCTATCGAGTTGCACTCGCATACGATGTAAGACGGTAGTATCGGCTGCCATTCCTTGGGCGACTTGTCTTTGGGTGAGTTGAGCTAAGAGAGAAACCGCAGTGACAGGAGTTCTTAATTCGTGAGCAGCGATATCGAGAAACTTAGCTTTTGCCCGCATGGCAACTTCTGCAGCTTCGCGAGCGGTCTTAAGTTCCTCCATGAGTTTTCTTTGGTCGGTGATACCAATAAAAACTGAAATTCCGGACATGACACTGCCATCTTCTCGAACAATGGGAGCTGTTTTAGAAAGAACAGCCCGTTTTTCTCCATTGGGACGAATCATAATAAATTCCTGGGAAGAACTTTCTCCATGAGTAATCGCTCTAGCCAGTGGGAGTTGATCATTGGGAACCGGATTTCCATTGAGATCGGTGACTCGCCATCGGCAGTACTTATTAATATCGACATCTTTGACTAAGACCGAACTGTCTCCTCCGGCGATTTCAAGAGCTTTTTGGTTCGCAAAACGCAAAACTCCATGAGGTGCATCTGCAATGATAATGGCTGCTTGGCTCTGCAAAAAGGCAGCTTCAAAGTAAGCTTTTAATTCGTATATTTGTTCGAGATTTCTTTTTTCTTCTGTCACATTTCGACAAAGTCCGAAGACTTTTAGGGGCTTGTCGTTTTTGTCGCGCATGATCAAACCGTTTGCGTGGAGAGTTACGGTTTTTCCATTGGAATGAACAATCCGGAATTCTTGCTCAAAACAGGATTGGCTTATAAGTGCAGATTCAAGTTGTTGTTGGGCCTGTTCAGCATCTTCAGGGTGTAGCCCTCTCCGCCAGAAGTCTGATCGCTTTGTAAAACTTGCACGATCTATCCCATAGAACTCAAGCATTTGATCATCCCAAGTGAGGATGTCTTTTTGAATATCCCATTCCCAAACTCCAAGTTTTGCAGCGGCAGCGGCAAACTTGAGTCTTTCTGCTTCCTCAACTCGAACTTCGGCCCCAGCAAGCTCACGAATTCTATTTTGGAATAAATCTACGAGCAGCGAGCCTAAAGTCCCCGTTGTTAGAAACACCATCGGGGGAAACCACTCTATGGGCCGATGAAAAGTAAAACTATAAGCCGTCAAAACGAACGTGGCAGTTAATCCTGAGGTCCGGCCCCCGCCAAAAAAAGAAGCAAAGATGATTGCCATGGGAAGAAGAACATAAGGAGAAGAGCTCACCCACGGCCACAAGAGGGTCTCAAGTAAAATCGTCACTGCTGCAATGGCAGTTCCCCAAAGTAACTGAGCTAGATAATGCCGAGGCCGAGCCAAATGATTTATAAAGGTAAAATGATCCATAAGTGTTTAATAATGGGTTAACAAAGCACACTTCATGCCACCGGCAAAACCGGAGATTTAGGCCCAAATAAGCTGAGGCAACACGGCTCAAAATGCGAAAAGCAAGAGGCGCCTTGCAAGATGCCGTTTTAGCAGCTACTTTCCGTCGCATTAGGAGTTTTTATGAAACTAAATGCCCTTTGCGCTCTTCTAGCTTTAATTTTGACCCCCATTGTTTTTGGTTCCGGCTTGGGGGATGAAACCCCTGGAATTTTGAAAAAAGTTGAAACTTCCGAACCAGGAAAGCTTGTTTATGATTGCGAAATTCGCACTCGATTAAAAGATGTCAAATTAAGAGTTTCTCTGCAAACCCGTAATGCTTTCATGGAAGCCTATTTAGATGAGGATGTTCGAGTAAAGGGTTATGCTTCTGAAACATTCGATAAGAAATCGGGTAATACTTTTTATTTCCTCCAAGGCGGCTCTGCTCCGTACTTTCAACAGTTAACTTTGGTTATTCGAGAGGGCGGCCAATGGGCGGAGTTTCGAAAAACTTACGGTGGCACTGGTTTTCGCTGCAATTTAGAGTAGTTGATTTGCGATAGCTTCTAGTTCTGCCCAACGAGCATAGAGCTTCTCCAGAGATTCTTGAGCTTCATGGAGTTGCTGGTAGAGGTCCGTTAATTTTTTTGCATCAGATTGGCATTCGGGAAGAGCCAACTCTCTTTCAAGTGCGGCCATTTTTTCTTCTGTTTTTTGAATCGTATCTTCCATCGAAGCAAGTTCTCGGGTTTCGTTGTAGCTGAGCTTTCGCTTTTTGGAGGACTCTTCATTTTTTTTAGTTTTGGGAGCCGAGGGTTTTAGAGAAGAACGTTGGCTTTCGTGCCAAGCTTCCCATTGTGAAAGATTTGAAAACGCTTCGAGTTTTCTCTTAGAAGAATCAAAGTCTGGAAACGCGATAATTTGATTCGCTACTTGATCGAGAAAGTATCTGTCATGGGTCACTAGAATGACTGCGCCTTCAAATTCGGATAAACAGGTTTCTAAAACATCCAGAGTTTCAATGTCGAGGTCATTAGTGGGTTCATCCAGCACTAAAACTTTGGCTTCTTTGAGCATCAAGCGAGCTACTAGGAGTCGCGCTTGTTCTCCTCCCGATAACTTCCCCACGGGTAATTCGATTTGATCTTTAGAAAAAAGAAAACGATCTAAATAACTTCTAATATGGATAGGGCGTCCGCGATAAATGACACTGTCTCCTCCTGGGCAGAGGGTCTTTTGAACGCTTTGGTTCAAATCTAAAGATTCTCTTTTTTGTTCAAAGTAAGCGACAGAAAGGTGTTCAGCTCTTAAGACGGAACCCGCGTCGACAGTTTCCTGTCCTAAGAGACATCGAATAAGGGTCGATTTCCCACACCCATTTCGCCCTAAAAGCCCGACGCGACTTCCGGGTCCGATAAAAATACTGAAATCAGAAAAAAGAGTTTTTCCATTAAAAGCCTTTGAAATGTTTTTAGCTTCAATGACTCGATTGGGTTGTTTTTGAGAGGATTGAAAGTCTAAAGATATTTCTCGATTTCTATTTCTAAATTCTAGCTCAGCCACGTTGTCTTGAAGGTCATAAGCTCTTTCAATGCGGGCTTGTTGCTTCGTCGTGCGTGCTTTCGCTCCTCGTCTGAGCCACTCGGTTTCTCGTCTTAATTTATTCTTAAGCTTTAATTCCTCGGCTTTTTGTTGAGAAAGCTGGGACTCTCGAAGTTCGAGATAAGTGGCATATTCTCCCGAGACAGAAAGAATCCCTTGGGGATACTTAGAATTCAGCTCCAAAATACGATTCGTCGTGTTTTGTAAAAACACGCGATCGTGAGTGATGATGACTACAGCAAAAGGAGCTTTTTTAATGAGTTCTTCAAGCCACAAAATGCTTTCGATATCTAAATGGTTGGTCGGTTCATCAAGAAAAAGAAGATCAGGTTCTTTGACTATTTCTCTCACCAGAGCCACTTTTTTCTGCCAGCCCCCGGACAGGTTCTTCAGCGGGGTTTCTGGTGAGTGCCCTTGCGAATCGAGCTCTAGCTTTCCCATCCACTCCAAAGCTAAAGCATGCGATTCGCTAGAAATGGTTTCTTCAATCGTAGCGTTTAAATTCAGTTGAGGGGTTTGCTCGAGAAATCCCACTTTTAGCCCTTTTTTTTGTGAGATTTCACCTTCTTCTTGTGTGATTTTTCCGGAAAGAATTTTTAAGAGGGTCGATTTACCCGCTCCATTGGGTCCAATGAGACCGGTTCGATCTTTATCCTCGATAACAAAGTTTAAGCCCTTAAAAAGAGGTCTAACCCCGAAGGAATGTTGGAGGTCTTTAGCTGTGAGTAAGATGGCCACGAAGTAATTAGATGAGTTTAGAAAGGACAGTTACACTGGGGAGCGCGTTCGTCAACTCTACCAAGGGCTTAGCCACTTTCTTAGACCCTTACTCTTTCGTTCTGCCGAGATTCGAAGAAGATCATCTAATTCAGCTTTTGCAATAGCAGCGTCGGATTTTAAGCTTTCGTTTTGAAGTTTTTCCGACAGCTTTTTTTGAAGTTGTAAAACGTTATGGGCTCTCTGATCCCAGCTGAGGTACTCCCCTAAATTTTCTCCTTTTTTGTGCACCATTTTGGCCGCTCGGCGGATCTCCGTACTTAATTTATCGACTTCATTTCTCTCTGCATCGTTTAAATCTCCAGGTTCTTCTGTGAATAAGGACAGTGGGTCTGAAGTGTTTGAAAGTGCTTCTCCTCTGTGGTGAAGTTCTTGGGTGGTTGTTTGGCCATTGGAATGCGATTCAGAAAAAACTAAAACAGGAAATAAAATCAAAAGACTAAGGAGGAAGAAGAGGCGTCTCATTTGTTTCTATTGATCGCAACTCTTGTTCCAAAAAGAAGAAATCAAAATACAGCCTTAAACTTCCAGAATACGGCATTGAATCAGTGACCAAGATCTCCTTGGTGGTCAGTAAGATTTGCACAAAGAAAAGAGATGATTGCTATTTAAGAAGCTCATCGGAGTTGTACGTCACAGCCTCAATCAGAAATTGTCCATCTTTGTAATTCTTATAACTAATCAGATTGTATGGT
>JBJSXY010000032.1:0-2088 GCA_046086625.1 Pseudomonadota bacterium
CTTTTTGAGTGTTTTGGATTTCGCTATATGGGTCCGATTGATGGCCATGATATCGGGGCTCTGACCGAAGCTTTGTCATTTGTTAAAGAAGCTGGCGCTGAAGGGGGACCTTACTTGGTCCATGTTCTGACCAAAAAAGGAAAAGGCTATAAACTCGCGGAAGAAAACTCGCTCAAATATCATGGAGTCACCCCTTTTTCCATTGAAGAGGGAATTCAACCTTCAGGTCCTAAAAAACCAAATTACCAAGACGTCTTTGCGGATACATTAATTCAGTTGGCCAAAGAAGATCCAAGAATTGTTGCAATTACAGCTGCAATGCCAAGCGGAACTGGCATCAATAAGTTTCAAAAAGAATTTCCAAAAAGAACCTACGATGTGGGCATCGCTGAAAGTCATGCCGTTCTTTTCGCAGCAGGGCTTGCAACCGAAGGCTTTAGGCCGGTTGCAGCGATTTACTCTACTTTTTTACAACGAGCTTATGATCAATGCATTCACGATGTGGGGATTCAGAACTTACCTGTGATATTTGCCATGGATCGTGCGGGATTAGTGGGAGCCGATGGAGTGACTCACCAAGGGGCTTTTGACTTAACTTATCTAAGAGCAATACCCAACTTTGTCATCATGGCTCCGAAAGATGAGAATGAGCTGCAACACATGGTGAAAACAGCGGTGGAACATCAAGAAGGGCCGATTGCTTTTAGATATCCTCGTGGTGAAGTAGTCGGGGTTCCGATGGATAAAAAACTAAAAACGTTATCCATTGGAAAGGGAGAGTTACTTATAGCTGACTTCGAAAAAGTTGATGTGCTCCTAATTGGGATTGGCTATGCGGTTCAAACAGTTCTTGAAGCACAAGAGATTCTTCGAAGAGAGGGATTTTCTACAGCAAGTATCAATGCCAGGTTTGTAAAACCCCTGGATGAAAAGCTTCTCCAAGAGTGGATTGAGAGATCTCAACTAGTAGTAACTGTCGAAGAAAATAGTATTTGCGGAGGATTTGGCAGTGCTGTTCTTGAATTAATGCAGAAGAAAAATTTAAAGCAGTCTGCTCTTTGTTTAGGATTACCCGATAGCTTTGTAGATCACGCAAGCCCAGCAATCCAAAGAAAACTAACTGGATTAGACGCTTCAAGTATTTCCGCTCAAGTCATTCAAAAAATGAAAGAAATAAAACCGTCTGTTGTCCCGGGCCGACGACAGCCCCACGCGGAAGCTCCTTTGGTTCTTAATTGAAAATGGAAAAAAAGCGACTCGACGTTTTATTAGTCGAACGAGGGCTTTGTGAAAGCCGAGAAAAGTCCCAGGCTATTATTCTGGCGGGGGAAGTGTTTAATTCCAAAGGCGAGCGACTTGAGAAGCCAGGCAGTGTTTATCCGGTTGATGTTGAAATTGAGATTCGTTCTCGTTCTCTTCCCTTCAAAAGTCGAGCTGGGCAAAAACTTCAATTTGCAATTGAGCAATTTGGAGTTTCATGTACTGGAAAAGTTTGTATGGATGTGGGAGCTTCTACAGGAGGATTCACTCATTGCCTTCTAAAAAATGGAGCTTCTCATGTGTTGGCGATTGATGTGGGATATGGGCAGCTTGATAGCGAGCTTCGAAATCATCCCCAAGTAAGTAATTTGGAAAAAACAAACGCTCGTTATCTCACGGGGCAAATGCTCGGAGAGTGGAAAGACCAAGTTTGCTTAGCTGTAGTAGATGTATCTTTTATTTCGGTTCAAAAAGTTATCGAGCCTCTATCCAAAGAATTTCCGTCACTCAAAGAATGGCTTTTACTCTTCAAGCCGCAATTTGAAGTGGGACCTGAAAACCTAGGAAAAAAGGGCAAAGTAAAAAATCTTGAGGCCGTTCAAGAAAGTCTTCATGAATTTGAGTCCTGGATGGCTTTACAGGGATTTAAAAAAAGGGGGGGACCGGAAACTTCTCCTCTGCCCGGTAAAAAAAGTGGTAATCTAGAATACTTATTTTTTTATGAACGCGCTTAGATACCCTCTTTTTTATCTCTTCCTAACAGCTTTCTTGGTTTCGTCCTGTGCCATCAAGAAGGCAAATCCCGATTTTAAAGCTTTTCAGGAATTA